>DTYX01000376.1 GCA_012961655.1 Candidatus Poribacteria bacterium | reverse complement strand
GAGCGCCATGGCAAGTCCGGCGTATTCCGGTTTGAGCGATATGCCCCAGTGGGACAAGATACCAGCGGCTATGGGGATACCTAGGCTATTGTAGAATAAAGCCCAGAACAGATTTTGTTTGACTTTCCGTAGGGTTTGCTTGCCCAATCGAATGGCTCGTTCGACATCCATAAGGTCGTTTTTGACGAGGACGATTTCGCCAGCTTCTTTGGCTACATCCGTACCTGCGCCGATGGCTACGCCGATGTCGGCTTGCGCCAGCGCGGGCGCGTCGTTGATTCCATCGCCGACCATACCGACCATCAATTGTTGGTCTTGATATTCTTTGACGACGTGGACTTTGTCTTCGGGCAAAACTTCGGCTTGTACGCCGTCAACGCCGACTTGATTGCCCACTGCTTCAGCGACTCGGCGGTTATCACCTGTAATCATAAACGTCTTCAGACCCAAGTCTTTGAATTTTGATATGGCTTTTCGGGAGTTTGCTTTGACGATATCCGCCTGCGCTATCAAGCCTATCAACGTTTCATCGAAAGATACATACATCGTCGTTTTGCCTTCCGATGTCAAAGCATCCACCGTTTCTTGAACTGATGAGATATCTATCTTCGCGCTGTCCATCAACTTATCGTTTCCGACGCGCAGGATTTTACCGTTGAGCGAACAGGTTATACCGTATCCCTCGCGCTCGTTGTAGTCTCTGACCGGTTCGATTTCGAATCCCCCCTCCTGTCCCCCCAGAGGGGGGAGGCCACATTCAGATTCCGCTCTTTGTACAATTGCTTGCGCCAATGGATGATTGGATGCGCTCTCCGCCGTCGCGGCCAATCTGAGCAGTTGCTTTTCGTCGATGTCATCCAGTGGAATTATATCTGTTACCTGAAACCGCCCTTCGGTTATCGTTCCGGTTTTGTCCAGGATAACGGCGTTCAATTGCGAGATATTTTCCAGCACAGAAGCTCGTTTAATTAGGATGCCGTTTCGTAAGCCGATGCCGCTGCCGACCATGATTGCCGTGGGCGTGGCAAGCCCTAATGCGCAGGGACATGCAATCACTAACACCGCCACAGCGAAGGTAAAGGCTCGGATGAATTCATCGGGCAAAAAGACAAAGTACCACAAAAGGAAACAGATAATCGAGATTGCTACTACCGCTGGAACGAAGTAGTTGGAAATTGTATCCGCCAGACGTTGAATCGGTGCTTTGTCCGCTTGGGCTTCCTCGACCATCTTGACTATCTGCGCTAACATCGTATCCTCGCCGACCTTCGTCGCTTTCGCTTTTAGAACACCCGACTTGTTGATGGTCGCTCCTGTAACTTCATCGCCAGGTTGTTTTTGCACAGGCATCGATTCACCCGTAACCATCGATTCATCGACGCTCGATTCACCTTCGAGAACTTCGCCGTCTACGGGAATTCTCTCGCCAGGACGAATCGCCATGATGTCGCCCACTTTCACATCGGAAGCTGCGACCTCTCGCTCTTCGCCATCGACTATAATCCGCGCCCTATCAGCTTGTAACTCCAACAGTTTTTGCAACGCCTCGCTCGCTTTGCCTTTCGCCCGCGCTTCTAAATACTTTCCGAAGCGGATGAAGGTTATAAGCAGCGCCGATGTTTCGAAGAAGACATGCCCGCTTATCCCGAACAATTTAAACGCCGAAAGAACGCTGTACAGATAAGCCGCTGATGTTCCTAAAGCGACCAACACATCCATATTAGCAGAGGCGTTTTTCAGCGAGTGATACGAACCGCGATAGAAAGTCATCCCCGCGGTGAATTGGACAAATGTCCCAAAAGCGAGCATCAGGTAAATTCCCACAGGTTCGCCGAACGGCTTGAAGTACATCTGTATCAGTATAGGGATTGAAAAAGCGGCGCTGAAAATAAACCAGTTGCGTTTGCCTTTGACTTCTTCGTCCTTCTCTGCTCTTCGGCGCCCTTCCCTCGGCTTGTATCCAGCATCGCGGACTAACTGAAAGACCGTTTCTTTGTTTATAATTTGTGGGTCAAATTCCACCATCGCTGACTCACTACTCAAGTTGACAGTCGCTGACATTATCCCTTCAGCTTTGCGGAGTCTGTTTTCGATGGTTAGGGCGCATTGAGCGCAAGTCATGCCTTCAACATCGAACTTCAGCTTGCCATCAGTTTCGTCGTCCCCAATACTTGCTGAATATCCCAGGTCTTTGACTTTTGCGATGATATCATCTTGACTCAAGTGGGATTGGTCAAACTCCGCCGTCAATTTTTCAGTGGCAAAATTTACCGATGCCAGCTTGACGCCTTCCAACTTACCGATTCCTTTTTCAATCGTATTGGCGCAATTCACACACGTCATCCCGCGAATCTTGAAAGTCTGCTTTGTTACTCCCCCTTTCTTAAAGAAAGTTTCAGGGATTAGATTTTCGGTTTCCATTATAAACCTCTCTGTTTTTTCTTGTTTTGTACAGCTTTTCCTTACTTAATCAGTTATGAATAAGTTGTACTATAAATTTTGGACTTAAGAAATGAGTAAAAAGACATGCCGCGCTTTGATTAAGAGGATATTAGAGCTAAATACTATTCTTTGCGGGAAGTTAAGTAAGTTCTAAAAAAGAACGTCAACTTTTTTCGAGAATGCCCCTGGGCGTGGGACAAGGAGCTGGGAGTGATTCTGTGGG
>DTYX01000375.1 GCA_012961655.1 Candidatus Poribacteria bacterium | reverse complement strand
TTAGTAAGCGCCGCATCAACAGAAATAGAAGAGATATACGTAAAAAATATAATTAAAATGATACCGTTCATTACGATAAACGGCATCTTGATAATCGACATACCCAGGCAACAATACCTGCGCCACTTAGGATTCTATACTGTCAGCTTTTCTCTATCAATCTCTTCCAAGTCATTCGTGCCCAACCCCAGCCGCCAAGCTGTGGAGATGTATTTTGCCAAAGTAATCATCGGTTCTAATTTCGCTTCCTTGCGTTTAGCGTCGATAATTTCCAGCCCGACGCGGTCTATGGCTACAGGGTCGGCGCTGAATAGCAAACTATTGTATCGCCATGTGCCTTCCGGTTTATATCCTGGACCGCCGTCGAAGCAACCGAGCAAGCCGTCAATGATGTTCAACACCAGTTTATCTTTAATCACTGGTTGCGAGCAGATATCGGCAATCATCGGATTACAGTTGATGGGGTTGGGATGAAATCTGATGGTGTTGTTCACAGAACCAAAAGCGAGATTTTTGAGACTCAAACTCACACCGGAGACGGCATGTTGCTTGAGAACAGGCACGTTGATGATTTTAGTAACCTGTTCTGTGACAATCTTGCTGAAGAACGACCTCATCCCGTTTTCATCGCGTCTGTTAGCGGCATCCTCATAAGTTTTGTAGAAAATCTTCTCGTCGTAGCCAGGGCCCTGTCCATCTGTCGCGTAGCATCGAGACCCTGTCTCAGAAAGATTGATTTCATAGCCGGCGCGCTTGAAGTGTTCTTCAAATCTATCCCAGACGATGATGTTGTTTTCCTGCACACCTGCGCTGATTAAGCCCGCGATGATTTCATCTACTACAACGCGATGAGTCGATAACACAGGACCAGCAAGCGGATTAATTTTAATGCCGACAATGTCATCAGAGACTACGAACTCCTTCCAGGCGTCTTCGAGTTTATTCCGCTTGGTAAGGGATTGCATCCCCTTTACCATCATGCTACGGACAACTTCGGTCTTAATCGCCTCGCCTTCCCAAACATTATCGCTTTGTACTTCGACGACTTTAGGTTGTCGTATCTGCGCCAAGGCTTGCTCAAACCGTGCTCCGATAGTCCCTGCGCTGATTGCAATGCCGACAGCCCCCGTTGAAGCATACCGCAGAAAATTTCTACGGCTCATTTTCGATTTGCGTGTCATGTTGTTTTCCAAGGTGATACGTTCCTCTCCCAATTTTGTACTGCATGATGCGTGAAACGTAAAACGTGAAGATAGGCTTTCCAATAGTTTATTATTCTGAAAAGTCAAGTTCCTTAAATCGTTATATTAAGATGGTTTACTTTTTCTCTCCTTAGTGTTTTGACTTTGTTAGATTCAAATCGCGATCAAACCGAAATGTAACAAAGTCAAGGTATCCACAGTCGGATAAAGAAAAGCCCCCGAGTTCTTGAATATCTCTCGGAGGGCTGGTTCGTTTGACACTATTTCAAAACAACTACTTTTCCGGCAGCAGTAAAATTCCTAGTTCGCATGGTATAGAAGTAGATTCCACTTGCTACTCTTTCCCCTCTGTCATTTTTGCCATCCCAAAAAGCGGCTTTCTCTTTGTTAAGATAATAGCCGGCATCTTTGTATCCGAGATGCAGGCTTTTCACCAACTGCCCAGAAGCATTATAGATTTGGATCTTTACCTCGCCGGACTCGGAGAGCTGGAATGGAATCCATGTCTCTGGGTTAGCGGCATTTGGAAAAGCGTTACCCAAAGTGGTTTGGGAAGGTACATCGACAGGGGAAGCCAAAACACCTTTGGCATTAGCATTCTTTAAGACTTTCAAGCCCATACTTGTCAATGTAACTTCGTATGAAGTCATCGAAAAACTTCTCTTGCGCTACTGAAGAAGGCTTTGTCAAACCCCATGTGGTTATGTCAATTTCCAAAACGCTCCTATCATCTGTGTAAAGAATGCAGAAGGCGCCATGAGTGCCTTCGGGCGCAACAATACCCGTAATAAAAGCCCGGGAGATATACAAAAAAATGTCGGGGTTGGCGCCTGGGTTAATTGTCTCTCTGACTACCGGACCTGTGAGGATAAGAGGTTTTTTGGGTGGTCTGATTACAATGATGCCACCAAGAAGGTTTGCAATGAAGCTGCCGCCTGGGTTATACACGTCTGCAAGCACTCTCACATTTTCCCAAGGGTTGTAGACGGGTTTGTCAGTTTTGCACACGACCTCAATATCCTGGACTTCCAACCGGATTAGGTAGATATCATGACCGCCAGCACCGAAAGAGTCTGTATACCCTGCGATGATATACCCTAAGTCTGATGTCTCAGCAACGGATATACCCCCATCAATATCTGCCCCTCCGAATGTCTTCTCCCATTGCAGATTTCCCGAAGCATCAGTCTTGACTAAGTAGACATCAAAATGTCCAGCCCCGAAAGATTTTGTATCTCCTGCGATGATGTACCCTAAGTCTTTTGTTTGCTGCACAGAGTAACCATCATCATCTTCTGGGCCGCCGAATGTCTTATACCACTCCAGATTTCCATCAGCATCAGTCTTGACAAGGTAGACATCAAAACGGCCAGCACCGAAAGAGTCTGTATACCCTGCGATGATATACCCTCCGTCTTCGGTTTGCTGAACGGACCTACCCACATCCTCGTTTGCCCCTC
>DTYX01000374.1 GCA_012961655.1 Candidatus Poribacteria bacterium | reverse complement strand
GTGAAATCCGAATTCCGTTTACGTTTCACGTTTTACGTTTCATAAAAATATCATAAATTAAATCGAGTTGAATATTCTCTCGCACGACATCTGCCAACTTATCGTATTCTGCGTCTTGGTCATATCGGTATTGAATCTCTTCAAGCGGCGGCATGCCTTTCTTTATTCGTTGCTGGTCGATGAATGCGCGGCGATATTCGTCCGCGTCGAATATGCCGTGGATATATGTGCCCCAGATATTTTTAGACGGATTTTTCGCGCCGTCGATTATTTTCGTCGGTTTGCCGCCGCGCAGTTGGATTTTGCAGAGAGGGAGAACACAAGAGGACAACTGTGTTTCGCCCTGATGGATTTCATATCCTCTTATCTGTAATTTTGTCTCTAATTCGACCGCTTCTACCTGAAAAGTCTGCTTTTGTGGTTTAAAGATTGTCTCAACGTCCAACAGACCCAACCCATCTACTGCGCCTGATTCCGATTCAACGCCAGTGGTGTCTCTGACCGTCTTTCCCAACATCTGATAGCCGCCGCAGATGCCGATTATCGTCTTGCCCTCGGCGGTCAGTTCCGCGATGCGTTTGGCATGTACTGTTGCTTTGAGCCATTTAAGGTCGCCCATTGTATTTTTCGAGCCGGGGATTATCAGCACATCAGGGTTAGAGATTTCATCTGTCGGCGGGACATATCGCAAACGGACATCAGGTTCCTCTTCAAACGGGTCAAAATCCGTGAAATTGGAAATGTGCGGAAGCAGCAGCACTTCGATGTTGACCGTGTCCGCTGTGAAATTATCCGGCTTTTTCTGCTTTAACGCTACGGAATCCTCGTCAGGAATCTTGATGTCTTTGAAAAAGGGAATGACCCCTAAAAACGGTTTGCCGCATCGCTGTTCAATCATCATCAAGCCGCTGTCCAGCAACGATTTTCTGCCGCGAAATTTGTTGATGAGAAATCCTTTGATGCGTTCTGATTCGTGCGGCTCCAGAAGTATTAGTGTGCCCACCAGACTTGCGAATACACCGCCTTTGTCGATATCGCCAATCAAAATGACGGGTGAATTAACGAGTTCCGCCATGCGCATATTCACGATATCGCTGTCCCTTAAATTAATCTCCGCGGGGCTGCCGGCGCCTTCGATGACGATAATATCATATTCGGCAGCCAGTTCATCATAGCACTCTTTGACAATTGGAATAGCTTCGCTGAGTTTGAAATCGAAGTATTCCTCAACGCTCATATTGCCGATAGAATTGCCTTTGACGATAACTTGCGCCCCGACATCAGTGACCGGCTTGAGGAGGATGGGATTCATCAAAACACTGGGTTTCAGCCGACACGCTTGAGCTTGTGCCACTTGCGCGCGTCCCATCTCGCCGCCGTCCTCAGTGACGAAAGAATTGAGCGCCATGTTCTGAGATTTGAACGGTGCAACGCTGTATCCATCTTGTAAAAAAATTCGACACAGCGCGGCGGATAGCACACTTTTTCCGACATCGGAGCCTGTTCCTTGTAACATGATTGGTTTAGCTGGCATGTTGCGTAACCTCTTGTTATAGACTCTGAATAATTTTGAGAAAATGAGTGATGCAACGTCAGGCTTCGCGTGGTTTACTTCGTAAGCCACTTCGTGGTAGTCCATTTAATCGCTTAAAGATTATACCGCTTGAACGGCCTCATCGTAGTAATGACTTTCAGTCATTTTAAATGACATATCTCTTGTACCATTCCAACTGACGTTTGAGCAAATCTAACTGGTGACGAGGCTCTCCGATACCGTGACCTTCACGAGGATATTTGACGAATTCGACGTCAACACCGATGGCTTTTAGCCCCGCGTAGAACTCTTCCGCCTGCGGCACAGGGACGCGCTTATCTTCAGCGCCGTGTAGGATGAGCGTCGGAGTTTTGACCTGATGGATGTAACTAATTGGGGAATGCTTGCGGTACATCTCTAATTGCTGATAGGGGGAGCTATCTTCAAAGAAAAGTTTTATATAGCTCGGAATATCGTTTTGCGCATACATGCTGACAAGATTGCTGAGTCCAGCGCCTTTGGAAGCAGCTTTGAACCTATCAGTTTGGGTGACTATCCATGCTGTCATGTAACCGCCGTAACTCCAACCACCGACGACCAAGCGTTCTGGGTCAGCTATCCCCTGGTCGATTAGATGGTCGACGCCTGTCATAATGTCCTGATAGTCACCGATTCCCCAATTGAGATAGTTGCCTCTGGCGAAATCACGTCCATATCCATCGCTGCCGCGGAAGTTCGGTTCAAAGACTGCGAAGCCCTCGCCATTGAAGTAGTGACATGACGGATTGAACCGTAAAGCAACTGCGCCATGTGGACCGCCATGTGGTATCACGATGAGCGGATAACTCTTGCCTTCCTCATAACCAACGGGTAAGTGTAACAAGCCTTCAATTTCAAGCCCGTCATTGCTTTGCCATTGAACCACGCGTGTTTCGCCGAGGGCGAAGTCTGTAATTTGAGGATTCAGTTTCGTAACCTGTTTTAATTCCCCTGTACGAATTGAACCGACATATAGATTCATCGGAGTGTTTGACGTCTCACGCT
>DTYX01000373.1 GCA_012961655.1 Candidatus Poribacteria bacterium | reverse complement strand
TCCGAGCTACGGGCAATTCATCTCCACGCCTTACAGCGGGAGCTTTCTTGTGATTACCTTGTAAAACGTGATGACGTTTTATTTCACATATCACGCAGGTAGTTTACGAAGTAAACTACTGAGCGTAGCGAACACGTTTCACGAACTATTCCTCTGATGATTCAACTTCTGCCATATATTCCACATCTTCCTCTGTCTCCTCAAATTCGGCTTCTTCAGTCGTAGGTATCTTCAAACCGACCCCAAGGTTTGCCCTAATATCCTGTTCTATCTTTTGGGCTATTTGGGGATTTTCTCTGAGGAATTGTTTCGCGTTATCTCGTCCCTGGCCAAGCCGCTCACCGCTGTAAGAGAACCACGAACCACTTCTCTGAACGATACCGTTATCCGCGGCGACATCTAACAGACTGCCTTCCCGAGATATTCCTTCACCGTATATTATATCAAACTCCGCTTTCTGGAATGGTGGGGCGACTTTGTTTTTTCGAATTGTAGCCCGAATTCGACTCCCAATCTGTTCTGTGCCCTCTTTTATCGGTTCACCGCTTCTCAGTTCTATTCGGACTGAAGCATGGAATTTTAGAGCCAAACCGCCTGGGGTGGTTTCAGGATTTCCGTAGAATACCCCGATTTTTTGGCGGACTTGATTGGTGAAAATCACGCAACTATGCGATTTACTGATAACCGAACTCAGTTTTCGTAACGCTTGCGACATCAATCGTGCGACAAGCCCCATATGTGAGTCACCCATCTCGCCTTCAATCTCAGCGCGTGGGGATAATCCCGCGACGGAGTCGACCACAACTGCATCTACCGCGTTGCTTCTCACTAATGTCTCGACAATCTCCAAAGCTTGTTCACCTGAATCGGGTTGCGAAAACAGAAGGCTATCCAAGTCCACTCCTATTTTTCGCGCGTACAACGGGTCAAGAGCATGTTCCACGTCCACAAACGCCACGACACCGCCTAATTTTTGCGCCTCTGCGAGGATATGTAGCGCAAGGGTCGTTTTGCCAGAAGCCTCTTGACCGTAGATTTCAACTACTCTGCCTCTGGGTATTCCACCCACACCAAGGGCTAGGTCTAAAGCTAACGAGCCAGTCGGAATCACATCTACGGGCATTACTTCATCTCCGACGAGGCGCATTATCGAGCCTTTGCCAAATTGGCGTTCTATCTGTGATATCGCCAAGTCAATAGCTTTGCTCTTTTCATCACTGTTTCTAGCCATTTTTGCTCTCCTCCTTAGTTTTGCAAATTTTGCGCAAGTCTTACTTGCGTAATACGTAAAACGTAATGCGTTAAAAATATATGTGAAATCCGCCGCCTATTACGAAGTTCGCTCTATTTTCGGTCCCATCCTCCTCATCTTTGAATGTCCATAATAGCTCTTTCACGCTTTTGCAGTCAACCTCAGAACCCGCTTCATCCTCGCACTTTGAACTTCTCCGCAAGCGAAAATAACCCTGCCCGAACTCCACATTGAGCCCAAACCTGGACTTGATGATGAACTCTGTGCCGAAAAGCGCCCATCCACCAGTATGCCTCTCCTTCACAAACCTTCTGAACCGCTCATATTCAGGCTCAACTTTAGCGCAAACTTTTTCAGCGGAGTGTATATCGAGCCCCGCGGATGAAGTTGACTGCGTATGAAAGCGAAGTGGTCTACTTTCAACGTCGGTATGTCCAGGTTATCGTATTGCTTGAATTTACCGCTGACATCTTCTAAATTTATGCGGTATCTTATCCGCGCCAACGTTAAATGCGGTGTAAACCCGCGCTTTTCACGCGGAAATCCCAACGGTTGGAGTGAATTTGAGATATCCTCGGCTAGTTGGGTCGCTGGTTCGCTTCCTGCGGTAATCCCAATCCAGAGAACGCGTGGGCGCCTTAGGTTGGGAAAGACACCAATGCCAGAGAAACCGATATCGAAGGATGAATGGGATTCTGCGACATTTTGCAGGACTGAATTTATGGATTCAATCTGATTAGCCCCAATATCTCCAAGAAATTTGAGGGTTAGGTGCATATTGCCCTGTTTCACCCATGACACGCGCGGCATGAATTTAGCGAGGTCGGTTTGGATTTCCGCTAATTTCGCTTGGATTTCATCGGGTATCTCGATAGCGATGAAAGTTCTAATTGTCTCCTGTTTCAGCTTTATCTCCCCCTATCAATCGTCGCCGCAGAAGGTCGAGAGCGGCCTGTGAGATGCGTTGTTTCAATGTCGGTCGTTCGCCCAAAAATCTATTTTCCACGCACTGGATGCCGTCTTGTGAAGCCAGGGCGATGTAGTTTAAACCGAGCGGTTTTTCGTCAGTGGCGCAATCGACATCCAGAATTCCCGTAACAGCCAGACTGTAATCAGCTTCCGCAATTTTCCTGATATTTTCAGCCATCTGAGATGTAACCTCTGCACTGACCAGACCGTATTGCTTTAGCGCATCTTCAGAGATATTTAGCAGTTTTTTTACCATCTGTTCATTACAAACCACAACCCCATGTTTGAAGAAATTAGCGCTATCGGGCGCATCAATTAATCGGTTGATAATCCATCCGCCAGTGCAAGTCTCCGCAACCGCGATAGTACAACCGTACTGCGCAAACAAAGCGCCAGTTACCATTTCCAATGTCTGTGGGTCTTCACCGTAAACATGGTCGCCCAATTTCGTGCGCACTTGTTTCTCCACTTTGCTGATTAACGCCATAGCCTCGGAATCATTGGCCGCTTTAGCAGTAATGCGGACAGTCACATCGCCAGGTCTGGCGAGGAAAGCAATAGTTGGATTTTGCAACCCTTCCATTATATCCTCAATGCGTTCTGCAACTGTGGATTCTCCTAACCCACAAATTTTCAGCGACTTGGACTTGATTGTCCCTACGCCGCTTTTTTCTGCAATCCAATCGAATACAGCATCCTCACACATTCGCATCATTTCGCGCGGAACTCCAGGCATTGCGATGATATATTTGCCATTGACCTCGATAATCAAGCCCGGGGCTGAGCCGACGGTATTGTTAATGACCTGACATGTCTCGGCGAAAATATAAGCCTGCTTGCGGTGAGTCGGCCGCACCTCGATGTTTGCTCGTTTGAAGTGTGCTTCGATATACGCCATTACATCAGGGTCATAGACCAACTCTCG
>DTYX01000372.1 GCA_012961655.1 Candidatus Poribacteria bacterium | reverse complement strand
TTTATCACCACAATATCACCTGCCCGCGAACAGATACAAGCAGACGCGGCGGGCAGGTAACTTTTCGCTTGCATATAAAACATACTGATATTTACTGCCCAACCTTATAAGCTCCTGGTGTGTGTTTTAAAAAGCGGGTATGTTATTTATTCAACGTTGCAAATGACCTTGCCGCGCCCCCGGCCTAATCTTACTTACGAATTCGAATCCCTTAACCGTCTCATTAGGGATATGTCCATGTTCAACGCCTTTCGGCGTCGCTATCAAATCATAAGGGGCAACTTCATATTCTTTTTTCGTTCCATCGGACAATCGCAGTGTCACAGTCGTTGTTCCTTCCGTAAACAACCAGTATTCATCGAAATCGTGATAATGCAATTCCGTTGGACTTTCTGGTGTGACCACAAAAGCGTGAACTGAAGCGATATTAACTTCGTCCAAAACTGCTTCTAGCTCTGACGAAATCCGTTCACCTTTGCCTAACCTAATGACGCATACATCTGTAGTTGTTAATGCCATGGTAATATCCTCTTGCTGTGGTAAATGCTGGTTTTATAATGTGCTTTTTAATTTTAACACTGCGATTGATGTTTGTCAAGGTCAGATATTTTTTTTGCTTTTTCACCAGTGTTGGGATATAATAAAGGCACAATTTCGGCTTAGTAAGGAGTTGGATATTATGACATCTCGACAACGAGTTTTAGATGCAATTAATCATAAGGAACCCGATAAAGTACCTGTCGATTTAGGTGGGATGCGCTCGACAGGGATTATGGCAATCGCATACAACCGCCTGAAAGAATACCTCGGATACACAAAAGGTGAGACGTTAGTTTACGACATAATTCAACAACTGGCTCAACCAGAGCAGGAGATATTGAATTTTGTCGAGGCTGATGTTATCGACTTAGGTCGGGCATTTCTGGATAAGCCTGAAGATTGGAAAGACTGGACCTTGCCTGATGGTTCGTTAGCAAAGATTCCAGCCTGGGCAGAATTAACTCCTCAAGATAGCGGTTGGATTGTGAAGAGCGACGATGGAACAGTAATCGGCGAGATGCCGGTGGGAGTGGAATACATAAATCAATGCTATTGGCCTCTGATAAAATGGAGCGAAGATTCATTGAAGAACTTGCCTGAAGCAATGGCAAAAGTAACCTGGGGCGCACTGCCAACAGCGCCGTGGCATGAACCGTTGACGGATGAATATCTGGCGGAAATCAAACGGCGCGCGAAACAGCTCTATGAAACTACGGATTACGCAATTATGGCAGCTTTTGGAGGTAATCTACTGGAGTGGGGGCAGTTCTTGCGCCGATTTGACAATTTCCTCTTAGACATCGTGGGAAATCCCAAGCGAGTGGAATCTTTGCTGGATAAATTGGTTGAGATTCACTTGGCAAGTCTGGAAAAATTTCTTCCCGCGGTAAGCGACTATATTCAAATCATTCAGATGGGAGATGATTTAGGCACTCAACAAGCAGCTCAGATTTCGCCGAAAACCTATCGTGAGATATTCAAGCCGCGTCATAAAATTATTTACGATTACATCAGAAAACATTCCGACGTACATATTTTTCTTCACAGCTGCGGTTCCGTCGCCGAATTGCTGTCCGACCTTATCGATGTTGGCGTAGAAATTTTGAATCCCGTCCAGACTTCAGCGTCCGGTATGGAACCGAAATGGTTGAAAAAGGAATTTGGACGAGATATTACATTTTGGGGCGGTGGGTGTGACACCCAGGAAATGTTGCCTTACGGAACGCTGCGGGAAATCGACGGACACGTTAAAGAACGCATTGAAATCTTCGCTCCTGATGGCGGCTTCGTATTCTCTCAGATTCATAATATCGTGTCGAACGTATCGCCCGAAAACATCGTCGCTATGTATGAAGCGGTGAAGAAGTATCGTTGAGTTCAGCAATTTCATCCGCAATGTCAGATAAACCGAGTTGGATTAATCTCCGCTCGCTCGGTTTTCCCGTTTGGGGGTCCCATTCCATTGCCTTTAGATAATCGCTCACCTGCACATCCACATCTATCTCGCCGCCGACGACATCGGCAAATTGTTGCGATTTTGCGATGACGCGTTTGGGAATTTTAAACTCCAGCGGATTCAAACCTTCTCGCAGATTAAACGCATGGCGGACATTGGCAATCCGTTCTCCGGTTTCAATCAGTTCATCCATGGTGCATTCCCATCCGACGACGGAATTGATAAAATCGGGAATGGCATTGACATCAATACACGTAATGCCAAATAAACATAGTCCGGTGCAATTGACCGCATGGATAAAATTGCTCATCTTTTTGTGGATTTCACCCTTTCCACTGGCGGTGTATTCATCAATCTCCGGCAGGTCCATACCCTCTGGGGGAAATCCCTCTACGTTGGCGGCGCCGCCTTGGGTATGTCGTCCGGGGGTTGGGTCTATTTTGTACGTCGTCGCGTAACCTGGTGTCTTTTTCGGATGGTGCATCGGTAGTTCTTGTCCTTGAACGTGGATGGCATACTCTTCGGCGCCATCGCCAATTCTCTCGGCTGCTTTTTTGACGCCATCCGCCAGAACCGCGCCGAAGCCCTCGCGTTTGGCGATCTTTTCGGTCAGTTCTATGATAGCTTCGTGATTGCCCCAGGTCAATTCGATGCCATCTGTATCCCCTTTGGCGATAATACCCTTATCGTAACATTCGATAGCAAAGGCAATAGAAGAACCAGTTGAAACTGTATCCAAGCCGTATCTATCGCAGATTTCATTCGCCTTGATGATGGATTCGATGTTATCATTCAGGCAGAGCGGTCCGAAGGCGCCGATTGTCTCGTATTCAGGCTTGCGCCCTTCGGATTTATACGGTCCCTTTTCCACTTTGACCCGTCCGCCGCATTGCAACGGACAGCCGTAGCATCCATATTTACGTATCTGATAGCGAATGACATTTTCATCGCTAATGGCAGCCGCGTTGGGAAAATCAGTCTTACCGTCGCCGCCCCAATTTTTGACCGGCGCATCGCCGCTATCAACCGCGTCTTTCATAATAGCACAGGTACCGTAGTCCTGAAAGAGGTCGACCAGCAGTCCTGACATACTATTGAGATACTGTTTTCTCAAACGCGACGTCTCTTTTCGGTCAGATAGCGGGACGGATAAATTTCCTTTCAGCGCGACCGCTTTTAACTTTTTAGAACCCATCACTGCGCCGAGTCCCGAACGTCCGGCAGCGCGGCCGCCATCATTTATGATACAGGAAATCAATGAACGTTTTTCACCTGCTGGTCCGATACACGTAAGCGGAACATCTTCTCCCAATTCAGCCCTTACTATCGCCTCAGTTTCGCGCGTATCTTTTCCCCAAACTTTTGTCGCATCGCGGAGTTCAACTTTGCCGCTGTCGATGAAGAGATAAACTGGTTTTTCCGAAATACCGAAAAAAAAGACAGCGTCGTAACCGGCAAATTTGAGCTTGGGACCGAAATATCCGCCAGCGTTTGCATCGCCCCAGGTACCGGTTAGCGGGGATTTGCCCATTACAGTATATCTCGAAGCGATAAGCGCGGGTGTTCCGGTTAAAGGTCCTGTGGCAAACCCGAGGATATTTTCAGGGCCTAATGGGTCAACACGCGGTTTCTGGTGGCGGTAGATAAATCTCGCACCTATCCCATAGCCGCCGAGGAAGTTGCGGTAAAACTGTTCATCTGGTTCTTGTACGGTCAATTCTCCAGTTGACAAATTCACAATGAGCATCTTCTCCATATATCCACCGAGCATATTTGATTGTCCTTTCTACATTGTAGACCAAAATTCTGTTCATAGTAGGCTGAAAAAGTGGGAAGTAAGAAGTCTTTCACTTCCGCCTTCCGATCCGAACTCCGAATTCTGTTTACTCTGGCCCCTCAGTAACCTCCTCTAGCTCTTCAGTTTTAGGCGTGATGGCGATTTGCCCTGATGAACCGAACAGGCGCATATATCCTTTGATAGTTTCCTTCATTGCGTCTCGACCTGGGCTGGTGATTTTGCGCGAATCTTTCTCATTGGGATTTTTGTTCCAGGCTTCCTTCATTCCTCTGAGGAAAGACATCGAAACCGCAGTGGCGATGTTAATCTTCACCAAGCCCTCCTTTATGGCATCTTCCATACATCCCCAGCCTTCGGAAAGTTTATATCCTCTTGCTTCCAATTCCTCCACATCCCTGCGAGTCCGAATGACCCCAGAAGAACCGTGGCAAACTATCGGAATGTCCGTCCGTTGGCGTATCTCTCGCAATCGCTTAAGGTAGAGCGGCTGCACATCGTTTTTCATACCGTGAATGCTCCCGATAGCGGCAGCCAAAGAATCGCAACCTGTCTGTTCCACAAATCTCTCAACATCCTCCGGTTTTGCCATCAGTTCGATAACCTTCTCTTGAATGTCTTGAGGCGGTGGATAGCTGTAATCGTAATCCGCGGGAAGCATATCTTCAAACTCTTCGATTTTGGGTATCTTACCGAGTTCCGCTTCCACAGGGACGCCGCGAAGATGAGCTTCTTTCACAATAGACGCGGTTATTTTGATATTCTCCTCAAGTGGTAATTCCGAACCATCGTACATCAGTGAAGTAAATCCGGCTTTCAGGGCGTTGATATTTTGTTCGTAGGTCACACCGTGGTCTAAATGAAGCACCGCCGGAATTGACACCATCTCAGCGGCAGTTTTGACAATAGCGACTGCCAATTCTAAACCGAGATATCTAGTAGCGCCTGGGCTAATCTGAACGATAACCGGCGAACCCTCTTCCTCTGCCGCTTGCGTAATTGCTTGTACATATTCAGCGCTATTGGCGTTAAAAGCCCCAACAGCATATCTCTTCTCTAAGCCTTCTTTAAGGACAACTGTTCCAATTTCTAATGACATTTCTCCGCCTTTCTCAGGCTCCTCCTCTGTAATTTTTACTATAAATTATAACCGACAAAGATAAAAAAAGCAATGTCAAATTTCAGTGATAAGTGATTTTTTCACTCATCACTCAAAATTTTTGGAAGATTTTCCTACCAAAGGAGTCTAATCTATTAGGAAACGATTCGATAGATGCTGAAGAAGAAAGTGTTATTCTTGACGAAGATGAGATTCTCGTTACGCGCTGTCAGAACGGGGACAAGGATGCTTTCGGAATATTGGTGCGTAAGTCCTATTGAAACTTGCTTACTTAGTGAAGTTCATTCGGAGAAATACATACTAGCATAACTCACAACAGATTGCGTATCCCTTTCAACGCTCTGGTCATATCTGATCAGCTTGCCTTCTGAAGCATCAAGAACGCTAAGCATAGTGTATATGGCCGGCAATCCACATATCCGCCGACGGTCATTCTGCTGTTGAATTGAATGGTAAAAACCTTCGACGTCGAGAGCTTCGACAGCTTGCAGCAGTTGTAAATCTTCTGCCTTTATCTGATTTAACAACAACGAAGTCAAGATTCCTTCGTCACCAAAACGCCTGCCGACGTGACTAAGGTCAACCCCAGCTATCAAGTTAATCTTTTGATTACTTTCCGCGATGGTTCTCTTCAGGCATTGAATAAAATTTTTCACCTGTTCTACTTCAGGGGGCAATATGCTCTGAGCCATGATTTCATTGAACGAGGAACACAAAATCGGCACGATTTTAATTGTACGCCGGTTCGCGAAGAGATATTGCAGAAAAATCACTTGAAATTCGATGGAATGTTCATGTTTGTGTGAAAACTCATCGGTGAATAGGTCATCGCCATAATTTTGTACCAACGCGTCAATGAATGCGGTATCCGTCTCAAGCAATCCAAGAGGAGTTTCAAAAGGTTTTCGAGTCAGACTAAAATATCCATTGCCGCCAAAGTGGTTGACGCCCAAGATAACAAAAAGGTCAGCGTCAGATTCTTCGGCGACATACTTGTATGCATGCGCAAAGCACACACCGCCGCGTCGGAGGTCAATATGCGGCGCCATAATGGCTTTTAAGGTGTTTCCTCGCGCCTCAAAATTCGGTCTTCCTGGCCCTTGTGGAGAATCGAAAAAAGCATCTAGTTGACTGCGCAATGTTGCTGGATTAGCATCATACGCCGTGTCAGAATGGGTCGCTTGCCGAATCGGCGAATTTTTGAACTCAGCTTCCACCTCTGCTTGATGCTGATTGAAGCGTTCACTATCCATAAATAGCTTCTCGTCCAACTCGGAAATTAGTTGCCGTATATTATTGCTAAATAACAGCCCCCCATGTCTCCGAGTGTATGCGACTTGTATATCAAGGATGGAATGTTTACCGTCAAAATAACGAATAATCTCCAACAGTTCGTAGGGGATAAATGCAGTTTCCGCGAAATTTAATGGGTCTCGCAGGCAAAGCATCCGGCGCCCTTGTAATTGGACGGGAAATATTTCAATATTGCGTAGTTTGGGATAATCCATCGGTAACCTTCCTTTGATAAATTCGTTGTTTCAATGAATTAGATTCATACATTGTTCTAAGGTTTTAACGATTGTGAGGTTCATTATGAATAGTAATCAGATAGTTCTCGTCAACCCCAATCAAATGAAGCCCGTCGTCGCGCCGTTGGCGTTGGATTATCTATCTCAGACGATAACGACAGCGGGTTTTGAGGTTGATATTCTTGATTTAGCTTTTGACGATGATTATAGAGATAAGGTTGCAAATTATTTTGCCCAAAGTGCCCCGCTTGCTATCGGTGTCACTATACGAAATACGGATGATTGTTACTTCGCCACTCAGGACTTTGTATTAAGCAGAACCAAACAGATATCGGATGAGATTAAAAAACAGTCGAAGGCGCCGATTGTGCTGGGCGGTGTGGCGTTCTCAGCTATACCTGTGGCGATTATGCGTTATTTAGATGTGGATTTTGGGATTGTCGGCGAAGGTGAGGTGGGATTGCCTAAATTTCTCCAGTGTTTGCGTGCTGAGGATAATTTTTCTAATGTGCCAGGATTGGTTTATAAGACGACGGTAGGATACCGACGCAACTCCGTCGAATATCTCGACCTGAGTGAAATTTCGCTTGCATCGAGGGGCATTATCGACAATCTCAGATATTTCACCGAAGGCGGCATGGCAGGATTTGAGACGAAACGCGGTTGCAATCAACCTTGCGCATACTGTCTTGACCCCGTGTCAAAAGGTCGGAAAATTAGAATGCGACAGCCTCAAGATGTTGCGGATGAACTGGAATGCTTGCTGGACATGGGCATCACCCACTTTCACACCTGCGATTCGGAGTTTAACATTCCTCCACATCATGCCCAAGCAGTGTGTGAAGAATTGGTCAGGAGAAAATTGGGCGAAAGAATTCAGTGGTACGCTTACGCAAGTCCCGTTCCGTTTTCCGATAATTTGGCTCAGTTGATGAAACGGGCGGGTTGTGTGGGAATTGATTTCGGAGTTGACCACGGTAACGATGACATGCTCAAACGTCTAGGACGAAACTTCTGCGCGGACGATTTGGAGCGAACTGCCCAGATTTGTCACGAGCACGGTATCATTTTCATGTATGACCTATTGCTGGGCGGGCCAGGCGAAACTCAAGCGACGCTCAAGGAGACCATCAATCTGATGAAAAAGATACGCCCCTCGCGGGTTGGAGTTGCCCTGGGCATGCGGATCTATCCAGGCACTGAAATGGGAAAACTCGTCCGTAAAATCACTGCAACGGTCTCATCATCTTATGAGGTAAATTCCATTCACGGAAGAATCGAAGATAATCCCGATTTCCTTGAGCCGGTCTTTTATCTCTCTTCTGAATTGGGCGATAAACCCTCCGATTACGTCGCTGGTTTGGTCGGCGATGATGAAATGTTTTTCTTCGCTTCCCCAGGTGAGGCGGGACAAGATTACAACTATAATGAAAACAGCGCGCTCGTCCAAGCGATTCGAGCCGGCTATCGCGGAGCGTTTTGGGATATTCTGCGAAGATTGAAAAGTGAAAAGTGATTATGCTCACTCGACATTTTGCCCGTTTTCACACTGAACACAGCCATGTCAGACACCTCCTTTCAGTTTCGCGCTCCAGCGGATGGGTAACATCCGGCATAAGTTCAATTTAGTTTACCAAAAGATTGGGTCAACATCAAGATTCTTTTTTGCACCAATCTGTTCACCACAACAATATGGACGTTACTGAGATTAACTCCAAAGCCTATCGTGCGCGCGTTCCTTATCCCATTCGGTTGTCGGCTCGAAATAACCTGGGTCATTGGGGTCAAGGTGTTCTTTGATAACATCCTCATTGAGGTCAATGCCAAGCCCCGGTCCTTCAGGTACTTCTACGTAACCATTTTGGATGATTGGATTTGGCAACCCTGTAACTAGTTCGTTCCACCACGGCACATCAACCGAGTGGTTTTCCAGCGCCAGGAAATTTTCCGTAGCCGCGGCGCAGTGGACGCTTGAGATGAAAGAAATCGGCGAACCAGCTATGTGCATAGCCATAGCGATACCGTGTTCCTGAGCTAAATCGCCGATTTTCTTGGTTTCCAGAATCCCCCCTGCAGTAGCCAGGTCGGGATGGCAGATGGCGATGGCTCTGGCTTCAAATAAATCCTTGAAACCCTCCTTGCAGTAGATATCTTCTCCGGTACAGATGGGAGTTGAACATGAATTGGAAAGACGCACGTATTGGTCGGTGAACTGCCACGGAATCATATCTTCCAGCCAGGCGAGATTATATTTGTCGAGAGCTTTGGCAACCCGAATACACGATTCAAGCCCAATATGGCCAAAGTGGTCAGCGGCCAGAGGAATTTCGTAACCAATTACTTCACGTACCGCTGCTACGTAGTCGCATAAGACGCCAATGCCTTTGTCCGTAATTTGGATACCGGTGAACGGGTGCATAATGTCATGGGTCTGAAGCATTCCCTCCGGCGCGCAGAGAGTCCCTGGAATTCCTCGACACAACCCAATGCCCACATCCATCTTCAAAAACGTAAATCCCTGTTCCATTCGGGTTTTCAACTTTTCGCCCATCTCTGTGCCATCGGCAACAGTAGGTGTATCACAATAGATACGAATCTTGTCGCGGAATTTCCCGCCCGCTAACTGATAAGCAGGGGCATTGTAGGCTTTCCCGGCTAAATCCATCAGAGCCATCTCAATCCCGCAGACTCCACCGCCTTGACGGGCGTGATGTCCAAACTGTTTAATCTTACGAAAAATCTTATCGACGTTACAGGGATTTTCTCCCAACAGACGGTTTTTGAGCATCAGAGCGTAAGTCTTGCTCGCTCCATCTCGCACTTCACCCAATCCATAAATTCCCTGGTTGGTATCAAGGCGAATGATTGGCCAATTTCTGACCTTGGCGATGCGCATGTCGGTGATTTTGAGTTCGGAAGGACGGGAATAGGTATTCACATTTTGAGTAATCTCTTCAA
>DTYX01000371.1 GCA_012961655.1 Candidatus Poribacteria bacterium | reverse complement strand
TCACGAAGTAAGCGCTGAGCGAAGCGAACATAGCGAGGGTGATAGAGGCAAGTATCTTAAAATCTCTCCCGATGTCTGTACCTGCGCTGATTGTCTGGCGGAACTCTTCGATATTCAAGACCGCCGCTACCGGTATCCCTTTCTTAATTGCACTAATTGCGGTCCTCGATTTACCATCATCGAGGACATCCCCTATGACAGAGAAAAGACAACAATGCGCAAATTCAAAATGTGTCCTCTTTGTCAAGCTGAATATGATGACCCTACGAACAGGAGATTTCACGCTCAACCGAATGCTTGCGCAGACTGCGGCCCTTCGGTAACGTTAGAGGACTTGACCGGCCGCCCGATAGAATGTAATGACCCTATCAGAGAGACTATCAAATTGCTGAAAGAAGGGAATATTATAGCAGTGAAGGGGCTGGGAGGATTTCATCTAGCCTGTGATGCTGAAAATGACGACGCTGTGGCAATGTTGCGGCAAAGAAAGCGACGCACTTTCAAGCCCTTTGCTATAATGTCGCAGAATATAGACCAAATAAAACGATATTGCTACATTGAAGAGTCAGAACAGCAACTGCTGGAAAGCGTGCAGAGACCGATTGTGCTTCTGAAAAAATTGGAGAGTCGTCCGATTTCCGAATTCGTCGCTCCTAACAACAATTATCTAGGCGTAATGCTTCCCTATACGCCTCTTCATTATATTCTGCTTGATAGCCCCATACTAGCGTTGGTTATGACTAGCGGTAATATCAGCGAGGAGCCCATAGCCATTGACAATATAGAAGCTAAGGCGAGATTGGCTGATTTGGCTGACTATTTCCTCATGCATAATCGCGACATCCGCATGAGATGCGATGATTCCGTTTCTTTTTCCCTGAACGGTGGAGAGGTTATGATAAGGAGGTCTCGAGGTTATGCGCCTTTCCCCATTGACCTCAACTTCTCTATGCAGGAGATATTGGCATGTGGACCTGAGTTGAAAAATACTTTCTGTCTTACCAAAGAAAACCACGCCTTCCTAAGCCAACATATTGGCGACCTTCAAAACATTGAGGCCTTCAATTATTACCAAGATGCCATCGAACACTTCAAACGGCTGTTTCGCATCAATCCTAAAATTGTAGCCTACGATTTGCATCCTGAATACCTTTCCACCAAATATGCGCTCGCTCAGGAGAACGTACAGCTTGTCGGAGTGCAGCATCATCACGCGCATATCGTCAGTTGTATGGCGGAGAACGGCTTAGTGGGCCGAAACTTAGCCGATGACGACTCGCCCGCTAAAATCATCGGCATCGCTTGCGACGGTACCGGCTACGGTGTCGATGGCGCCATCTGGGGATGCGAGTTCTTACTTGCGGATGCGAGAGATTTCCGCCGATGCGCTCATTTAAAGTACATTCCTCTCCCCGGCGGCGACGCGGCTACAAAAGAACCGTATCGAATGGCGCTGAGCTATCTGTTTTCAGCTTTTGAGGAAGATTTTCTGGAACTCGATATACCCATCTTAAAAAGGCTCGATGGGAAAAAAGTGATGACGATTTTGAGAATGATTCAACGCGGCGTCAATTCCCCTCTAACCTCCAGTTGTGGACGGTTGTTTGACGCGGTGTCATCCTTAATCGGCATTAGAGATGTTACCACTTATGAAGCGCAAGCCGCGATTGAACTGGAAATGACCGCTGACGCAAAAACATCGAATGTATATGGCTATAAAATCGAAACTGAAAACGACGTCGATACCATAAATGTGCAAAAGATGGTTCGCGAAATTGTCTCTGACCTTCAAAAAGACGTACCCAAGGCAATAATCTCCGCCAAATTTCACAACACCGTCGCTGATTTCATCGTAAAAACTTGCGAGCGCATCAGAGAACAAAATAACATTGACGAAGTAGTTCTCAGCGGCGGCGTTTTTCAGAATAGGCGTCTAATCACTAAAGTTCTCACTCAGTTGAGAGCGAGAAAATTTACTCCTTACTTTCATAGCAGAGTCCCCACCAACGACGGCGGAGTATCGTTGGGGCAAGCTGTGATAGCGGACAGAATGACGAGTGATGAGTGATTTATCACTTATTGCTTATCACTCATCACTTAACGGATAAAAAGTTAAGGGAAAATATGAATATGTTTACTTTACTTAATACTTTACTTTGTATAAACTCCTGTTTAGCCATACCTGGCAAAATAGTGAGCATTAACGATAATATCGCACAGGTGGATGTCGCAGGTGTCATCAGAACCGCCAGTTTACAACTCGTCGATGACGCCAAAGTGGGCGACTACGCGCTATTGCACGCCGGTTTCGCCATCCAACTGCTCGATGAAGAAGAGGCTTTGGAAACATTAAAATTGTGGGAGTCTATGGATGAAATACTTCGATGAATATAGAGACGCGGCGATAGCCGAGAATATACTCGCCAATATCAGAGCGACTTCTACAAGAGAAATAAGGCTGATGGAGGTCTGTGGTACTCATACAGTAGCCATCTTCAGAAACGGTATTAGGGGTATCTTGCCCGAAAACATCTCCCTTCTCTCCGGCCCTGGCTGTCCAGTCTGTGTGACGTCGAATGAAGATATAGACAAGACGCTTTATATTGCCAAACAAAAAGATGTTATCCTGCCAACCTTTGGCGATATGATTAAAGTTCCAGGTTCGAATTCCAGCCTTGAAGAAGAGAGAGCGCGAGGCGCTGATATTCGCGTGGTCTATTCCGCCTTAGACGCTCTGGACATCGCCCGGCGAAATCCCCAAAAGATGGTCGTT
>DTYX01000370.1 GCA_012961655.1 Candidatus Poribacteria bacterium | reverse complement strand
TTTGCTCTTTGTTGGTAGCTAAATCTTTGGCGGAGACGTTGACAATCCCGTTGGCGTCTATATCGAAGGAGACCTCGATTTGCGGAATACCTCGCGGCGCGGGTGGAATGCCGACGAGGTCAAATCGTCCCAGCGTCCTGTTGTATACCGCCATATCACGCTCGCCTTGTAGGACGTGGATGCTGACAGCCGATTGATTATCGGAAGCGGTTGAAAATATCTGACTTTTTTTCGTCGGAATCGTGGTATTTCGCTCAATCAGCCGGGTAAATACACCGCCTAATGTTTCGATACCAAGGGAGAGCGGCGTGACATCTAACAGCAAGACATCTTTCACGCCTTCATCGCCACTTAAAACACCAGCCTGGATAGCGGCGCCGACGGCGACTACTTCATCGGGGTTAACGCCTTTGTGAAGTTCTTTGCCAAACAGCTTCTGCACCACTTCCTGTACCTTAGGCATTCGGGTTTGACCGCCGACTAGGATAACCTCGTCAATCTGTTCTGCCGTTAGTCCGGAATCTCGTAAGGCTTGCTTGCACGGCTCGACAGTGCTTTCGACTAAATCTGCGGTCAACTGTTCTAATTTCGCCCGTGACAGGGTTATATTCAGATGTTTTGGTCCAGTGGCATCTGCTGTGATGAATGGCAGATTGATGTCCGTTTGCATGGTGGTCGATAGTTCACATTTCGCTTTTTCCGCCGCTTCTTTGAGACGCTGCAAAGCCATCGCATCCTGACGCAAATCGACGCCATTCTCTTTTAAAAACTCTTCCGCCAGCCAATCGATAACCCGTTGGTCAAAATCGTCGCCGCCGAGATGAGTATTTCCATTGGTGCTTTTTACTTCGAATACACCTTCGCCGATTTCCAAAATGGATATATCAAACGTGCCGCCCCCCAGGTCATAAACCGCTATCTTTTCATCTCTTTTCCTATCCAATCCATAGGCTAACGAAGCGGCTGTCGGCTCATTGATAATTCGCAAAACTTCCAAACCGGCAATTGTCCCGGCATCTTTGGTCGCCTGCCGTTGAGAATCATTGAAGTACGCGGGAACGGTGATGACCGCTTGAGTCACCTCTTCTGAAAGGTAATCCTCGGCGGTGTTCTTCATCTTCTGCAGAATCATCGCGGATATCTCTGGAGGTGCATATTCTCTGTCGCCGATTTTGACTTTTGCATTGCCATTGGAGTTGACAACCTGATATGGCACCTTTTGCATCTCTTCAGTTACTTCATCGTATCGCCGTCCCATAAAACGCTTAATCGAAAACACGGTATTTTGCGGATTTGTGATAGCTTGACGCTTTGCCACTTGCCCAAGCAATCGCTCTCCATCCTTTGCAAATGCAACGACAGAAGGAGTAGTTCTATCACCTTCGGAATTTTGGATGACCTTTGGCTCTCCACCTTCTAATATAGCGACGCAAGAATTAGTCGTGCCTAAATCTATTCCGATTACCTTACTCATCCTCCTCTCCTCCCTCGCCTTCAGGATTTCCCGCTGAGACAGAAACCATTGCCGCTCGAATCACTCTATCATGCAACATATATCCCTTTTGAAATTCCGAGACTACAGTATTTGCAGAATATTCCTCCGACGGGGTATGCATGACGGCTTCATGCACATTCGGGTCAAACGGTTTGCCAACAGCTTCAATCTGAGTGACTCCCCGCCGCGTCAGAACATCCTGAAGCTGCTTATAGATAAGTTTGACACCCTCTCGAAACGACTCAAAATTTTGTTCTGCCGCATTTGCCGCATCATTCTTCTCTTGGTCGGTGGCATCAATAGCTCGTTCCAGATTATCCATAATAGGAAGCAAATCCGTCACGAATTCTGCGGCAATATATTTCATAAATTCATTCTTTTCCCGTTCAGCGCGCTTTTTCTAATTTTCAAATTCAGCCGCCGTCCGCAACATCTTATCCCTGGCCGCTTCAACATCAGCTTGTAATCTTTCAAGCTCCTCCTCGACGGAGATTACTGCTTCATCTATTTTCTCTTCTGTCTCTTGAGATTCTGATTCATCTAAAGTCTCTTCATCAACTTCAATATGGGGTTGAGCTTCCTCTGGAGAAGCAGATGTAATTTCAACATCGTCTTCTAAATCGGTATTATTCGCTGCTTTTTTTTCTTCCATTCCTCATTCCTCAATAAAATAGTTATCCTATTTTTATGGATGATTTAAGTGAAATGAATGTGTCTGGTCCAAAATAACAGTTTCACCATAATCTACTAGACTAATGAATTTAGGATTCTGTTAGAGTGCTAAATAGATAACATAACATCTTAAAATGTTTTTGTCAAGTAAAAAATTTTCCAAATTTCTGGGGTTTTTATTGACTAATATGCCAATTGATGGTATACTTGTAAAAAGGTATTCAGTGCATTGTCAATAACTGTGGGGCAAATTCGAGATTCTGTACGATGAATATTGGAGGTCTACAATGCAGAACAGTTTTACAATTAGGTTCGTCAATTCAGAACAGGTCCGGTTTATGCAGCAAATGCCCAGTATTATAGTGGATATGCGATGTTCATTGGATGATGGCATAGAACAGTTCGAATATCGTAATGTACTTCTGGATACAATTATATTGGAGCGAAATCTTCTGCTAGAACACCCGCTGCTCCGGCGGGGGAATATGGATGCCTTGAGAACAGAAGCGAAAGAACGGACTATGGAACATTTTGTTATATTTCTCACCAATATTGCCAGGACGAGAACATTACAAAATTGGGAAGATTTAGTTCTTATGTTAGACCCTCAAGTTATGTCTTACTGTTTGCTTACTTCTCAGAGCAGATACTTCGAATTGCGTTATGAGATTCTCAATTGGGGAGAGGAGATAGCAATTCACCGTCGTAAAGTTCAACTGGTGAGTTCTCATCAGATTATAGGTGATGATTGTTACCTAATTATGCCGGAACAATATACAACTTACTTATATATCCACAGGCAGAATACCGCTGTTAAAGTATACATGAGTCCTTTTATAGATTTAGAACGCAGAAATTTTACGCCAATTAGACTCAACGCGGATAATATTCTTGATTTGTTAAGGGAGGATTCGTCACCTTATGAGGAAAGCCGGGCAAATTTTCACTCCATTTCTGATACAGGTGAATATCCGTTAGTAAAATCACAACAATATCCAATTGTGTCGGGGAAGAAAGCGAAACAAAAGTTTGAACGCTGTCCTATATGTTCAGGAAAGATCAAATATCTTAGTGAAACTGATGCGTTTTGCTTGGATTGCGAATGGGATAATCTAGTGCCACTGGGGAAATAACAACTACCAGTCACGGTTTCCATCCAAGTGGATTTGAAATAATTGGAAGGATGAGCGATTATTGTATTCTTTTTCTGCACTATATGACATTTTTGAAAAATTATTAGGAGTCTAGAAAAGATATGGCAAACCAAAAGCAAAAATCCCGCATGGGTATTCTTGTAGGTGGCGGTCCAGCGCCGGGCATAAACGGCGTAATCAGCGCCGCAACCATTAAAGCGGAACTAAATGGCTTGGAAGTTATCGGCATCTACGATGGCTTCCGCTGGTTGATTAAGAAAGATAAATCCCATGTCAGAAATCTAACAATCAACAATGTATCGAGAATTCACTTCGACGGCGGTTCAATTCTACGTACCGCGCGAGATAGTCTTCTGAAGGAAGATGAAGAGGGAAATTTAGTCGTGGACGAGAAGAAAGTGCAGGCAGTAGTCGAAACCCTAAAGGCTTTGAAAATTCGGCGTCTGGTCACCATCGGTGGAGATGACACGGCTTTTTCTGCACGGGAGGTCTGCAAAGGAGCAGAGGGTAAAATCAAGGTAGCGCATGTTCCCAAAACCATTGATAACGACATACCACTTCCCGATGACGCTTCAACCTTCGGATTCCAAACCGCTCGTCATGTTGGCGCGGATTTAGTGGCTAATATCATGGAGGATTCAAGAACAACAGACCGCTGGTATTTCGTGGAAACCATGGGCCGGAAGGCTGGGCATT
>DTYX01000369.1 GCA_012961655.1 Candidatus Poribacteria bacterium | reverse complement strand
GCAATATATGGTCAGTGCAATCCTAGAAGGCACATTGCGTTTGTTGCATCCGTTCATGCCGTTCATCACCGAGGAGATTTGGCAAAGATTGCCTATCTCATTAGATGGGCAAGGGGGCAAAGGGGCAAGAGGGCGAGAAGGAAAAGCCGGCGTAAGCCGTCCCTTCGCTTCACTCAAGGGCAGGCCCGAGAATCGAGCTGAGAGCATCGTCATCGCTCCCTGGCCTGAATATCAGCCGGAGAAAGTCAATGATGATATCGAAAAGACAATGCAGTTGCTCATGGACGTCATCGACAATGTGCGCAGCATTTTAGGCGAAATGAACGTTCCCTCCTCAAGGGAGGTCGAAGTGTTGATTCAAACACCAGATAAAAAAGAGCGGGAGATTTTAACAGCACATTTGAGCGATTACATCAATGCGTTCACCCGAACGTCGAAAATAGACATCGCCGCACACCATGACAAACCAGATGCCGCCGCCGTTGCTGTTGTTGGAAATGTGGAGATTTATATCCCTCTTTTAGGAATTATCGACATCGAAAAAGAGAAATCCCGCCTGACGCGACGATTAGAGAAAGCCGCTAAGGATTTGGCAGGTATCGAAAAAACTCTGAGTAACAAAGATTTCATAGCAAAAGCGCCAGAGAAAATTATCCAACAACGACGCGAACGCAAAGCAGAACTGGAAGCAGAAAAAACCAGATTGGAGAAAAATTTGGAGATGTTGGGGGTTAACTGTACGTAATACATAATCAGTACATCGAAAACCATTTTGACGCCGTTATCATTCTAACCTTCGGTTCATTGACGAGGTGATTGGATGGATGGAAGGTTGGAAGACTGAAAGAAACCGATTCATCCATCCTTCTTCTCCTGCTCCTGCTTCCGTGTCAGACAAAGATTCTACGGATGGAACTAAAGGTACAAATGCTCGTTTTTGATATACTGATAATAGTCGCTGGTTATCAGAAATCGCTAATTACGCATTACGCACTACGTATTACTATCTGTCATCCGTGTGTTATAAAACGAGAAGTGCGGAATATAGGTACTAAGCAGATAACTTCCTTCTTCCCTTCGCTCTGCGGTGGTTAATTATTTTTCTACCTGAACGTGTCGACATACGTTTACGAAAACCGAGTCTATTTTTTCTTCTGCGTTTACTGGGTTGATAAGTCCGTTTCACAATTATTCCTCCGTTTTCTGGTTCTTCCGAATGCATATTACGCTTTACGCATCACTGAAATCTTACCAAAGTTGATAGGATTTATAGAGGTTATTAATTATAGTATATTTTGTTCTACTTGTCAAGTTTTTTCCCTTGCCAAAGTGTGCGTTTCATGATATACTACCAGTGTTTAGGGGTTGTAAACTTTTGTTATCTGAGGATAAATTTTTGTGAATGTTTTGTGGATAAATTGTGGATAACTTCAGGCTGCTCCATAAATCTTACCTAAGGGGGAAGGATAGAATTATGTCAGAAAAAACACCTAGTGATGTTTGGTCAAAACTTTTGGCGGAGCTTGGAGAAGAGATTCAGAATGACTTATATCTGCGCTCGGCAGACCCCATGGCGTTGTCGGATACGGAATTAACTGTATCCATCCCCGACGAGTTTACTCATGAACAGATAGAAGACAGATATCGCTCGCAGATTGACAGGGCATTGAATTTAATCAATCCTGACTTAACTCTGACATTCATTATCGCCAAAGAATCGAAAAGCGTCAGGGCAGAAAACGTCCCCCCTGAATCTTTAGAGCCAACAGATTATGCTCCTGAAACCACAAATTTGAATCCCAAATATACGTTTGAGAAATTTGTTGTTGGACCAAGCAACCATTGGGCTCATGCTGCTGCTTTATCGGTCGCGGAAAATCCTGATGGAGTGACATATAACCCGCTCTTTATCTATGGCGGAGTCGGATTAGGGAAAACGCATTTGCTGCATGCTATTGGAAACTATGTAAGGGAGCATCAGAGACAGTTGAAAGTTTTGTATGTATCTTCGGAAACGTTCATGAATGATTTGCTAGAGGCGTTACGGAGTTCTAGTCACTCTTCTGATTTCCGTTCCGATTTCCGAAATAAGTATCGAACAAAGGATATTCTCATGATTGATGATATCCAGTTTCTTCAAAGGGGGCCGGAAACACAGGAAGAATTTTTTCATACCTTTAATGTCTTATATCAAGCGAACAAGCAAATCGTAATAACCAGTGATAGT
>DTYX01000368.1 GCA_012961655.1 Candidatus Poribacteria bacterium | reverse complement strand
GGGTCGCGGATGACCTGAACTAATAGAGGGTAGGAAACCAACAGACGCAATCATTTGAATGTTGCAGTTGTGCAGTCAGTCGCGGATGACCTGAACTAATAGAGGGTCGGCTGTTATAAAAGGAAAGGAGAGATAGATGCCAAAAGGGATAGTTAAGAGATGGTTAGATAGCTATGGGTTCATTGTTCCCGATGAAGGGGGCAAAGATGTATTTGTCCATCTCTCACAGGTTCCTGAAAAAGTCCCGCTAAAAGCCGAGCAGAGAGTAGAATATGAAGTCGTCCAAACCCCCAAAGGGATGGAGGCGCGAAAAGTTCTCTTATTGACAGAAGATAAAAAAACTGCTGATAAACTGGAGAGAACGGAGAAGGCTGCTTTCACAAAAGCATCCATTGAAGATGCCGACGATGTAGGGAATGAGGGAAAATCTGGTGTGACAATACTGTCTGAATCAGAAGTTTCTCCGATGCCGCTTATAAGAGAGTATCATGCGCTTCTTGTCAATGAACACATTGAAAGTTTAGAGAGATTAATCGAGAGACAAAAGGAACTTGAGGCAAGAGGACGGAGCACAAGCGCAATATCAAGGAAATTGGAGGCGAATATAGATAATCTTAAGTCTGCTGTGCTTGCAAGTGGACGGGATTGGCAGGCGAAAAATCTAACTTTTGCCATCTTTGGAGAATATTTTGACGCTAATGGCTGTCCTTCGCTGAAAGAAGAGATTAAGGATAGGTGGAAACTTTGGTTAAAAGGCATTCCAACTAAATCAGGTAGCCTCATTGACTTATACGAGACGATGTATCCTCCGAATTTTTATCTAAATCTTCTTCCAAAGCCATCTTTCGCTATCGCTTTCCGTTTTGAGCTTGAAAAGCCGTACATCTCCCGCGACGAGGAACAAGTTTACTTGATAGATAATCCTGTGGCAAAAGACAGGTTTTTTGGAATGCCGATGGTCAAAGAAAGCACATGGAAGGGGAACTTGAGGCAGGCGATGCGAGAGAGTTTGGGGATATTTGAAGAGGGGCGAGAAACTGTTGAGGACGGAGAAATCATTTCAAGATTATTCGGTCCTATGAGAGAAGAAGAGGAACTATACCAAGGATGCTTGCGTTTTTATCCCACCTTTTTTGAAAGACTTGCGTTAGAAGTAATAAACCCACATGATAGAGCGACCAGGGCAGGAAAACAACCGATTCTGTTCGAGGCAGCGCCAAATGGGGTTTTGGGTGATTTTTATCTCTTGTATACTCCTCTGGACTTAGACGAAGAGGGGTTGGAAAGAGGAAAAATAGACCTAAAAGAGGTCGTCAAAGGAATTAATGCCATGTTCACCAAGTACGGATTTTCGGCGAAAAAACTTGATGGCTACGGATTTGCCAAGCAGCAAATCTATAAAATCGATGGAACGCCGATGTTCCAAACGAATAGTAAAGAGATAGCTGATTTGCAGTGGGATGAAACTGAGGGGATTGCCTATATCGGTAGTTTTTCTACCCTTGACGACTTAGAAGCGTTACACCCTTCGGAGGAAGAATAATGTGTTTGTTAATAGATGTTTTAGCGAACAACCGGGATAACTTGCTTCTTTTAGAGATAGCCGCTTTCACTCACGACCTTGGCAAGATGAGCGAGGCGTTTCTTTCCTTTAATAGCACTCTTTCCACCGAGCTTGTAGAAGGACACTATCTGATTCTTCATCGCCCAGAGCAAGGGTTTTATGGTTGCCAGTTTCTCCACGATAACAGAGACGAAAGCGGCGTTGTTATTTCTTTGGATTGTCTAAAGCAATTGCTTTCTGAAATACGGACTCAGTATGCGCGGTGGAAGGGGACAAATCCATCCCCGTTGTGCTACAATGCTCGCAAAAGTCAGAAGAACTTGATTTTAGCCCAGGCTTTCAGCAGACTGACACCCCAATTTTCTGCTGATGTCAGGAAGGAATTCGGCGTGCTTTGTGAAAGTGGGTTTATTGCTGAAGATTTCCTTCCAGAAGAGTTTGTGCGGAAATTAAATACGCTTTTCCTTCCTTTACCGCCCCCATTGAACGATATGGATTTCTTCTTAGGCGATATATTGGAACGCCATGACACGGATTACGAATCTCACATACAGCAGCGACTTCCGATAAATAATCAAAAAGCGCGAATTTCCCTTGTGGTGAAGCGCTTTAGGGATTGTGATAACAAGGATTCTGGGGCGGACAAAGGGAGAACCGCTGAATTAGATGAAGTTAGACAAGACAGCAACATCTGCATCAGCATGGCTTTTGGTGAAGAAACAGAGCTGATTCCTCGCTCTGAGTTAAAAAGGATACGAATTGACTTCAGTAATTTCTTAATGGGAATATTGGAAGAGAGTTTGGGAAGAACTTTACGTAAGGAAGATTGGTATAGTTTGCTCTACCCATTTCGAGAGAAGGCTTTTGATTCTTTTTCAAAGACTTTAGGTGAAACCCGGCGGGGCGCGAACGATGTAACTTTGTGGGACCACAGCTATTCTACCGCAAGCCTTTTCAAGTCGCTATTGGCTCAGATACTCCTCGAAAACGAATTTCTGAGACAAAATCCAGACCCAACTATTCAAGAGAAGTTTAAAGAAAGATGGGAAGGGAAAGGGGAGGGGAAAAGGGTTTTATGGCGGATCTTGCGGGTAAATATTGATAGTTTGGATTTGCTTTCAAAGGCGCACAAAATAGGGGATATTTTAGGCTATCAAGAGGCGATTTATGGACGCCCTGAACGCATGGATGGGCTTTTAAATGCGGTGAAAAGGGTGGTCGAAGTGGATTATCCATTGGGGAACGAGGTCTATCGGGATGAGTCTGGAATTTATTTCACCTTCCCCGAGTTGAAAGAACCGAATTGGCGAGCCCAGGTTTTGGAGGAAATTAGCCAGAAAATTTATATCTTAGATGAGGCGAAGGGATTTGATGTAGAGCCTTTGATAGCTATCAGTGAGTATCCAAGCTCTTTTTTGACTATCATAGGTAATGAGATTCAAAAAGGATATGAAGAGATAGTTAGCTTTAGTACGCAAAACTACCCACAATGGGTTTCTGTTTGGCAAGAGTGGCAAAGAGACCATGATGCCTTTTTTCGGACAAAAATAAAAAGTAGATGGTGTAAGAGAACGTGTCAGTATAATGATTGCCTACACAAAGGAGGGGGAAGACAGCACCAAATCGAACGCTGTGTTGTTTGTGGAATCCGACCCAAATGTGAACACCAGGAGATTTGTTCCTCTTGTGAGAAACGGAGGTATTCACGACTTGGTTACTGGTTGAGGGAATGCAAGAAGAGAAAAGGGAATGCACCGACGATTTGGCTTTCAGAAATTGCCGACATCAATGGGCGAGTGGCAATCATTACCGGAGTATTTGAAATGAGCAGGTGGCTAAATGGTAAAAACGTCGAGAGCATGTTCACCAAGAGCCCTGTTTTATATTCCGATTATAGGGATTATCAGACAGCAAAATGCAGAGCATGGACACCGCCAGGGAGAAAACTTACATTCGGGGAGTTAGAGGATTTGGATTTTCGAGGTTTGATTAAAAGGGAATGTTGGGATAGAGACGAATATTATCGGTGGGAGAAAAGGCACTATCTATCATTTTGCAAACATCCTTCTCCAGCTCGTCTTCGGAGGATTTGGGAGACAACCCAGCAGTTTTTTAAAGAGACGGTTGTCGATATCATAGATGAATACGATTATAAAAACGACGGCATGCGAACGAAACGCTTGACGCTTACTCCGAGACCACAACCTCCTAACCTGCGCGACGCCATCCTCTCGATACAGGGGATGCGAGTGGATAGTTATTGGTTTGGAGGAAGAAGGAAATACTTTCTTGTTACTGAAAATCTCGATTGGCTTGCTTCCCAGCTTGGGGTTGCTTCAATAGATGAATTGGAGGCGGCTTTGAGAACTCCGATCGGTGTTCGTCTACCTCCGGAGGTCGATAGAGAAGGAAGCGAAGAGAAATACTATCCGATGGAAGCTGCTTTATGCCAGGATGAGAGATTTCAAAACTATAAGCCATATACGATAATTCACGCCTCCCCACTCTCTTTTATAGCTATCGTTCCTTGTGCGGATGCTATGGGTATTTTACAAAAGACCCGTAACGCATACGAAGAGCAGTTTTCTAAAGTTGCCAACCGTTTGCCTCTTTCTTTGGGAGCGATATTTTTTCCGAAACGATTCCCGCTGTATGTTGCTTTGGATGCCGCCAGGCGGATGATGGAGCGGTTCAGACAGCCAGCGAGCGAAGAAGAATGGACTGTTCTCAAAAAAGAACTCGAAGAGGGAGAAAAGCGCGTCGTCCTCACTTTGAAGAATGTAGAGCATCCCGATGGTGGTATTGGGGACGAAAGTGAACGCACCTTGAAAGTGAGTTATAAATTGATGGAGGCGGAAAAAGAGGATGTTTATCATCCCTACTTCTTTCTTGTGAGACCTGCTGATGGACATCCAGCAGAGGAGCGACGAAGCTACTTTCCTGCGCCTAAAAGATTTCCTCACCCTCTTGTCCATGTTAAGGAGCTTTTTGAGGGTGATGTTGTGGAAATGTTGCCGGGTTATTTTGACTTTGAATTTATAGATGCTTCTGAGAAACGCTTTCTTATAAGCTATGGGGCAGATGGAAATCGTCGTCGTCAGTTAGCGAACGCATTTTCAGGAAAGCTCCCTTACTATCTTCACCAGATAGACAAGCTAAAAAAAATCTGGTCATTGTTGTCGGATGAAAGGGGATTGACACAAAATCAGATACAAAACATTTCACAGGAGTTGTTGGAAAAATTGGAGAAGTGGAATCTGACGTGGGAAGAAGCGGAAGAGCGCGAGGTATTCAAAAAATTCGCTTTAAATCTTCTAAAGGTGAGCGACAACGGGAACTTTTGGAAACGCTTAAAAGAAGAGGGTGTCCAAAATTTAATGTTGCGAGCAT
>DTYX01000367.1 GCA_012961655.1 Candidatus Poribacteria bacterium | reverse complement strand
TCTACCCCCTGATATAGAGTGCTTTTCAATGACTTAGCCGCCTGTTCACCCGAGGCGTCGCCATCAAGCAAAACAAATGGCAGTGCATCATCCCTCCCCAAAAGAATGGAGGCAATGATCTTTGCTGTTTTTGCACCTCCAGATGGAGGAAATACCAGCTCGGATGCAGGCTTAATTTTTCCCTTACCAATTAGAATATTCTTAATAGCCGATAAATAGTGTTGATCTGATGGGCCCTCTACGATGACTGGCGTGCATCCGAGCAAAAGGCTCTCAGAAACAGTCAGGTTTAAAGCAGAATGAACGGCGTAAGTCGCCCCTGAATCTTTCACACCCGCCTTACCTCGTGAGCGTCCAAGGTCACTGGATGCAACTGTGTAACCATCTTTATCTACGAATACTTTTCGCACACGGTCCAGCCTATCGGCATCAATCATAAAGGGAGAGTGAGTTGTGAAAAGAAGCTGATTTGTTTCCGCAAGGTTGTCGAAAAATTTTGAAAGGTCGCGCTGTGCCAAAGGATGGAGAGAATGACCAGGTTCATCCAGGAGGACTATTGCGTTGTTATGACTGTCTTCGCCTTCATATGTGAAAACCAAGAAGAAGCTAAGGAACCATTGCAAGCCAGTGCTCCGGTTCTCAAGCTCAATTTCATCTGCTCGCCGGTCATCGGATACCCAAATTCGGAAATAATTCCCATCTGCCTGTAAGCGAAATCGATAATCGCCTTGTTTCCACCAATCTCTGAAGCTCTTTGTTAACTTCGCAGATGCCGACTGAAGAAGAGCGGCTCGAGTGCGAAGTTGTTCATCATCAATCTGGATTTGTTCATCAGATTTATCTTCAATACTAATCCGCTGACCTTGGGGATTAATTTGCTCTGTAACTCCCGTTGCTCGGGCAAGTTCTAGAACTTCTTCTGGGCTTAGGTTTACTAAATCAAAGAGCACCTGTAGCGTCCGAGCTTTAGCCGCTTCTTTTACGCCTAGGTCATCCCTTTCGAGATTTTCAACGACGTGCGGGAGATAAATTTGGGCGTCCAAATTTCCGTAATTTGAATAATAAACAAATTTCGGGAGTCTTTTTTTGTAGAGCGCCGAAAGCGTCGGTCCCTTATCTGGAGCTTCCTCTCCTTCTTCGAGCTCAACCTTTTCTCGCACTTCCGTGGCTGAATAAATTGAGAATTTCTCATCATCACCGAACCACCATCCATATCGCCCACCGTAATCTCGAATAACTTTCAGCGTCTTCGTCTTTTTTCTGTCAGCTCCATGTTTTTCCGCCAAGTCTCGCTCGGTATCATCAAGCTCAAAAAAACAGGTAATAAAATCGTGATTTTCTGGGTTTTCCCGCATCTCTGCGTAGCGAGATCGTGGCATATCATCTAATAGGCTAATTTCACCATTGCCAGATGGGTTTAGCTTCCATAAAGGGAGTAAGAGATTGGTCTTACCCGCTTCATTTTCTCCAATCAGAGCCGTTACATCGGATGCATCAATCCATCCACTGTCCTCAACTGACCGAAAGTCGGTTACTTTGAATTTTTTAAGCCTCATGCTATTTCTTCCGTTAGTAGGTAATTTACAACTCAGCAATGTATGTTGCGCCTAATGACCGGCGAGCCCTGAAGAACAAGATTTAGTACTGGGTGGTTCTTCTGGTACTAAGTTTACGAGTCTAAACGAAAATTGCAAATACATCTTATTGTTGTTTGGGAAGCCCCTACCCCGACCTACAAGTCGGGTTTTCTTTTCCGCACCCAATTGATAGCTACACCGTAGCTGATAGCTACCTGCTATCTTTTTGCTATCATCAAAATAAACTTGCTATTTGATAGCTATTGGATATCATAATGCTACTCGATAGCTACTTGCTATCATTCAGCTATCACTTAACAGATACAGGCATGAATATGAAAACGATTGTATTTGCAGCAAGTAAAGGTGGCGTAGGGAAAACAACCTTATGTGCCGCACTTTCTGCCTTTGCTGGCGAGCACGGTAAAACAGCAATAATTGACCTTGATCCACAAGGAAGTCTTTCCGCTTGGTGGAATAAACGCGAAAACGATAGCCCAGAACTCATTGAAAGTTCAGCGGCAGAACTACCGGAAACGCTCAAAAAAGCGAAAGCCGCCGGTTACAAGTATGTGTTTATAGATACGCCACCATCGCATATGGCAACGATTGAAACAGGTATCCAGAATGCTGATTATATCCTTGTTCCGTGCCAGCCTTCACCAATTGATATTGAAGCCATAGGTGACACGCTCTCCGTAATCGAAGAGCTTGGGAAACCTTTTGCCTTTGTAATGAACCGATTAATCAGCCGAACTCGCATCGGGGAACAGGCCGTTTTACTCCTGGCTAATCACGGCAAGGTGGCCGGTGTACCGGTCGTACAGCGAACAACCTTTGCAACATCAATGACCGATGG
>DTYX01000366.1 GCA_012961655.1 Candidatus Poribacteria bacterium | reverse complement strand
TATTCCTGCGGCACTGGTAAAGATCGAGCTCGTTTTTACGAATACGCCCTCGGTTCAGCTAGAGAAAGCCGGGATTGGTACTTCAAAGGCCGCTGTATCCTGGGCGAAGCTGTTGTCCAACATCGCATACAACTCCTCACCGAGATTATTCGCTTGCTGCTGACCATGGTCCCACAACAACGCGGACAAATCCGTGGACATATTCTCCGTGAGGAAAGTATTTTGTACCAGGCTGACCAAGATAACAACTATCAGCTTGACACAATCATCAATTGGGAAGAATTGGACAACTTGTTGCGACACATTCCCCTTCCCAACCCATAGTCATTACGCATTACGAGAAAATTGTTTGCTCTTAGAACTCCTTTACAGTGAAAAAGTCGTATTACTGAGGTAACTAAAATGCTTTTTCCCATTATCAGACTTCGACGATTACGCGGTTCGGAAACTATAAGAAGATTAGTGCGTGAAACCCAACTTTCGATTGATGACTTTGTCTATCCCATGTTTGTTATCTACGGCGAGAATGTCCGAAACCCCATTCATTCAATGCCGGAAGTATATCAGTTGTCTATTGATAATCTTGTGAAAGAAGTTCAAGAAGTAGCAGACCTGGGTATTTTGGCCATTTTGCTCTTCGGTATTCCTGAGACCAAAGATGCCGTCGGTTCTTCCGCGTATGACCCGCATGGAATTCTTCAGGAGGCTGTGCGCGCGGTGAAAGATGCTTGTCCCGAATTATTGGTGATAACGGATGTGTGCTTGTGCGAATACACCGACCACGGGCATTGTGGCCCAATCACAGTAGACAATCACAAGGCAACGGTGGCAAACGACTCAACCCTGGAGTTAATAGCCAAAACCGCCTTATCCCACGTCCGAGCCGGTGCGGATATGGTCGCGCCTTCGGGGATGATGGATGGACAGGTCAAAGCGATTCGGACTGAGTTGAATAACAACGGTTTCGACCATATTCCTATCATGGCTTATTCCGCCAAATACGCTTCCTCTTTTTATGGTCCCTTCAGAGATGCGGCAGAGTCCGCCCCGCAATTCGGCGACCGCCGAGGATATCAGATGGATATCGCCAACAGCGATGAAGCGTTGCGGGAAGTGCGTCTGGACATCGAAGAGGGCGCGGATATTGTGATGGTCAAGCCTGCGCTGTCATATCTGGATATTATCCGCCGTGTCAAAGAAGAATTTAGATACCCGCTCGCGGCGTACAATGTTAGCGGCGAATATTCGATGGTAAAGGCGGCAGCGGAAAAGGGTTGGATTGATGAAAAGCGAATCGCCCTGGAAATTTTGACCAGCATCAAACGCGCCGGCGCGGATATCATCTTGACCTATTTTGCCAAAGATTTTGCGCATTGGTGTCAAGAAACTTGAAACCTTATATCATCAGCTTTAGTTAAAGATTCTTTGGTTGTCTTGAGGAGGTAACGGGTAAGATAGAGGGCATCTATGGTCTTCTGATAGGAGTATTGGTTGCTATTATCGTTAGTGTTATTCTCCCGCCAATTCTCCAAAAATGGTTTGAGAGGCGGAAGATAAGAAATGATGTAGATGAACTCAAACAAGAGATAGCTAAATTGAAAGAGAAAGGGATTATAAATCCATGAGGTTCTATCTATTCTTTTTGCTCAATAGCAGGCTTGGTTTTGCTAAAATTTCGGTGATTCATTCAGGAGGAACTATAAATGTCAGTTAAATTTGCCCCACATATTAAATCTTTCTTCAGTCGAGATGAAGATGAAAATATATACTACAAGAAGGATTACATAAACCTTTCCGGCCGACAATTGCTAATTGAGCTAGAATTCTCAGAAGAAGAAGGGGATGACGAAATCATCGCTCTGCTGCCTCAAACGGATATTATAGCAACAGGTGATACTATTGAAGAAGCAAAAATGAATTTAAAACAGTCTATTTATGATGATTATCACTATCTTTTGCAGCACAAAGATACCCTAAATGAGAGATTGCTAGCGCAATTGAATTATTTAATGTTTGTATCATTTGACCTCATGAGGAAGAAAGCCAGATAACCTAAGCATTTGCGCTTCTTGTGGAAGTT
>DTYX01000365.1 GCA_012961655.1 Candidatus Poribacteria bacterium | reverse complement strand
GGCGGAAAGGCGATTACAATCACCCAAAATGACGTTCGAGAGATACAATTAGCCAAAGGCGCTATCCGAGCCGGTATTCAGGTTTTGTTGGATAAAAAGGGATATTCACAAGATGATATCCAAAAGATAGTAATCGCCGGAGCATTTGGTAACTATATAGGCGTAAACAGTGCAGTAAATATCGGCATGCTGCCCGACATCCCTTTAGATCGATTTGAACAAGTGGGGAACGCGGCTGGCATGGGAGTTAAGATGGTTTTAATCTCCCGTGGCATGCGAGCTAAAGTGGAAAATCTGGCTGGAAAAGTTCATTACATCGATTTAATTGCAGAACCTGGATTTAATAAAACTTTTGCCAAAGCAACTTACCTACCTAAAAAAACCTAACAGGATGTGACATGAATGATAATCACGCGGTAAAGCAAGATGAGGGACTTTTTCGTCCGTTCTTTAAGCTTATCATTGAGCACATAAATTTGTGGGTCAATGGACTCGGCAAAGCTTCCATCTTAGTATATTCCACCGTCGTTTCCATCTTCACCCCTCCTTTTGAATATTCATTAATCCTGAAGCAGTTGCATATTGTCGGAGTGCGTTCCTTTCAGGTCGTGTTAATCACAGGAACTGTTACAGGGATGATTATAGCTTTGCAAAGCTTTTACCAGCTCTCCGAAACTTCAACTGAAGGGATGACAGGAGCGATTGTTTCAGTTTCCATAGTCAAAGAACTCAGCCCCATTATCACCGCGTTTGTGCTTTCAGGCAGAATTGGCGCATCTATCACGGCGGAAATCGGCGCGATGAAGGTTTCAGAACAGATAGACGCTATTCTGGCAATGGGGGTTAGTCCAGCAAAGTACCTTGTCGTGCCGCGCCTTATCGGTTGTCTCATCATGTTGCCTGTGTTGACAATATTTGCGGATGCCTGGGGCTTTCTGGGTGGTTTTGTGATTGCTGTCTTTTTGCTGTCAATGAACGCCAGATTTTTTGTCAATCAATTTCGCACCGGACTGCTGTTAAACGATATTATCATCGGCTCCGTCAAAGCCGCTATTTTCGGTGTGATAATCGCATTTGTCGGTTGCTATAAAGGTTTTGCGGTCAAAGAGACATCCGGCGCTGAAGGCGTAGGACGCGCTACGACAAGCTCAACCGTAATGTCATTGTTGTTAATTTTAATGATGAATTTCTTTCTCGACCATCTGCTATATACAGTTTTGGGACTTTAAGGCAAAAGAGGTTAAGAGGTAATTGGGCAGAGGAGAACAGTGGCTAAGGAGCAAGATGGCTAATTTCCACTTAACCCTCTTGCCATTTTGCCTTTCCCTTTGTACTTCTTCCCTCTGAAAAACGAGGACAACATGAAATTTTACAATACTGTTGAAAACTGGAACAACTTCTTTCTCTGCATCCTCATTGGGAATTTAGGACGGAATGCGATTGCTTTCGCCCGATTTTTTAACCTTAGCTTTCAGCGGATGGTTACCAATCTGGGCAACGTCTCGCTTTTCGTCTCTTCTACCATCCTGTCTATCTTCAAACGTCCGTTGGGATTTGAACTCCTGTTAAAACAATTTGAGGTCGTGGGCGTGCGTTCCTTCCCCATTGTGCTTCTGACAGGGATTATCACAGGGATGGTCTTTGTACTACAATCTTATTATCAACTGAAACGCTTTTCTCTGGAAGGTATGATGGGAAGTACTGTTTCTATCAACGCGGTCAAAGAACTCGGTCCGGTATTGGTCGCATTTGTGCTGTCAGGTAGAATTGGCTCCGCTATTACTGCTGAATTGAGCACGATGAAAGTCACTGAACAGGTAGATGCCATGCATAGCATGGGAGTAAATCCGATAAAATATCTAGTGGCGCCGCGCTTTTTAGCCTGTTTCATCATGCTACCTACATTAACTATTTTCTCAGACCTTATGGGCATTATCGGTGGATATCTGGCGGCGGTATATCTCTTTGGTATAAATGGGAAATTTTTTCTTCAACAGGCTCGCCTCTTCCTTTTTATCAGCGATATTTTTATCGGTCTGTTAAAAGCCGCTACCTTCGGTATGATAATCGCAATCGTCGGTTGCTATAAAGGATTTTCTGTCAATACCACAGCGGGTGCGGAAGGCGTGGGAGATGTGACAACGGGTTCCGCCGTGACATCGATAATCCTAATCCTAGTCATGAATTTCTTCCTTGACCACTTGTTATACGGGGTTTTGGGGCTTTAGAATGACGGAAGAGTATAAAGTCGATTTTCAAAAAAAGAAGGGCATCAGTATTTCATGCCCTTAAAAATTCCAAGCTCTAAATGCCCCCGACTGGACTCGAACCAGCATGCTTCGAAAAGCACAGGCCCTCAAACTGCTGTGTATACCAATTC
>DTYX01000364.1 GCA_012961655.1 Candidatus Poribacteria bacterium | reverse complement strand
GGATTATAAATTGATATATAAGGCAGTTAAGATGGGGCCATTTAAGGATTTAATTATTGATGATCTATTTGTGGATAGAGAAGAAATTCGTAGCCGAAGTCGCAAGACTTCGGGAATTTTGCTACTTCGAACAGCCCGAATTTTTGCAAATTCGGCTTCCTGAATTCTTGCGAATCCAGCTACACCCCACTACTTTTTCGCGTGGGGAATTTCTACTGAAGTGTGACTTGTAGCTCAAATTCTATTGGTTCCTGAGGCAAAGGACCAGGTGAGAAAATTGGGCCACAGGTTTATTATCTAAAAATTCACAGGAACGCAAAATGACTAAGAAAATTACCAGAAAAGCGTTTTTAAAACGCGCTGCTGTTATCGGCATTGGCGCGGGTATATCCAGCTTACCCTTAAAATTCAGCGAAGCTCGGACTGAAACTAAATCGCCAGTAACTATAGCGATTGATGAATCTGTCCGAGACAGTAATGGCAAAGTCGTTCAGGCAATAGTCGATCAGATGTTGGGAAATAGCATGAAAAAGTTAATGGATACTAGCAACGCGGAAGATGCCTGGCGGCGCCTATTTAAATCAACTGATGTTGTAGGAATAAAAATCAATTGCTTAGGCGGCCCCGGCATTTACACCAGTAAAGAAGTTGTCAACGCCATTATCAAAGGTTTGCGTTTTGTAAATATCCCGGAGGAAAATATAATCATCTGGGATAGGACTGAGCGAGATTTAAGGAAATGCCGCTACAAAATCAATCGAGATGGCAGCGGAGTTCGATGTTATGGCACTCTACCAGGTGTCGGATATGAGGAACAGCCAACCCGCATGGGCGAGTTTGAAGGTAGATTATCCAAAATCCTCACTCAAAAAATCACCGCGTTGATTAATGTGCCCATTTTAAAAGACCACAATTTGGCAGGCATTACAGGCGCAATGAAAAATCATTACGGCTCCTATGCAAATCCTCAAGACTATCACGCCAACACCTGCGACCCATACATCGCCGATTTGAACGCAATCCCACTCATCAAAGAAAAGACACGCCTATTGGTTTACGATGCCATCCGTCCGTTGGCAGATGGCGGCCCGGGCAACAGAGCCGGTTTTCGCTGGGATTACAACGGTCTATTGACCGGTTTCGACCCGGTGGCGGTTGATTATCAGGGCTGGCGGATTATTGAAGCGAGACGAAGAGAGTTGGGCCTGCCGAGCTTAGAGGAAGTGGGTCGGCCTCCGAAATATCTGAGTTCAGCAGCTAAGCGGGGCGTGGGCACTAATGACCCAAAGAATATTGAATCGATTTATGTCTAATCAGAAAGAAATCCCATATGTATCAACTTAATCCTAATCTTCCAGATGTAGCATAGTTTCTCCCCCTTTGGAAAAGGGGGCTGGGGGGATTTATAAAACGGGAATCCCCCTTACGCCCCCCTTTATGAAAGGGGGGAACTTGCCCTTTAGTAAAGGGGGAAATAGATAGGAAAGAGGGAAGACTACGGCGAAAATCTCACCTTTGAAGGAACAAGAACGCTACAAATCACAGATCAGAAAGAAACCCATTTTCTCCGGGGAAACGGGTTTCTAGCATTAACTTGAAGGATGATTAACCGTGAAGAAAACACGCGTGCTCGTCGCGATGAGCGGTGGGGTCGATAGTTCGGTGACAGCCGCATTGTTGTCTAAAGCTGGTTATGATGTGATTGGAATCAGCATGCGTCTCGGCACACACGATACCATCGAGGTGGATACTGAGAAGCCGAGTTGCTGTTCATTAGAAGGCATCGAAGATGCTCGTCGCGTCGCCGCACAATTGGGAATTCCCTTCTATGCGGTAAATTACGAAGCAAGTTTCGCGAAATATATAGTGGATTACTTTTGCGCGGAATATTCGCAGGGCAGGACGCCGAATCCGTGCATCTTGTGCAATCAGGAGTTGAAGTTTGGAAGACTGATGAAGTTAGCCCATCAACTCGAAGCAGAATACGTCGCGACGGGGCATTACGCGCGGATAAGATACGATAGCCAATTAGGCAGATACCTGCTGTTGAAGGGAATCGACCGCGGAAAAGACCAATCTTACGCGTTATTTTCCCTGACGCAAGAACAGTTGAGCCATGCGTTAATGCCACTCGGCGAATACACCAAGAAAGAGGTGCGAGAGATAGCAAGCGAGCTCGGACTCAAAACCCGCGATAAACCTGAAAGTCAGGAACTGTGTTTCATCGCAGACGACGACTACAATCGCTTCCTCACAGAGCGGATGCCCGAATCCATAAAACCCGGACCGATTCTGGATACGCGGGGAAATATTTTGGGCGAACATCGCGGCATTCAATTTTACACCATCGGACAGCGCAAAGGGTTGAGATTGTCGCTCGGCAAACCTGTGTATGTCGTAAAAATAGACCCCGCCAATAACGCCGTGATTGTCGGCGACAAACATGAACTGTTCAAACGGGAATTTCGCGTTCAAAATTTGAACCTCATCGGCAGGGAACATTTGGACGAACCCATCAAGGCGAAAGTTAAAATTCGTTATAACGACCCAGGACATCGGGCGATGATCTTTCAAATTTCAGCGGACGAAGCAAAAGTCCAATTCGATGAACCATACGGCGCAATTACGCCAGGGCAAGCGGCGGTTTTCTACGACAATGATGTCGTCATCGGCGGCGGTTGGATTGCAAGTAACGGAAGGTAAAGTCGCCCTTTTTTCAAGGTAGCCAGCAATAACCTGAGCGCAAAGTAGCCGAAGAGGAACGCCGAGGAGAACCCGATAATTATAGCTACTACATACATCTTGCCATTCAAGCGCAAAACGTCATCAATGTTCACCCTTCCGCTTGATTCTTCCCCATGTTGTAACCGCCTTTCCTTCTTTCGGAGGAACAAACAGTGCTATCGGATTGAACGCTCCCTCCCGAGCAAACATCGTCAGAGCGTTTTTGGAAGCGTCTAAAAATACCGTCCGTCCATTGTCAAAGTGCCAAAGAGCTACAGTGTGTTCGTCTGGCTGAAAATGACCCTTTGGTATCGGGACATCTCGTTGTCCTTCCTTGTCTGTACCCAAATAAAGCTTGTCCACGAAACCCCGTTCAACATTTGAAATTCTCAGTTCATCGACAGCGCCAGGAAAAGGGGTATATTCAAATCGCTTGTGTAAATCTAAAAGGTCGCTGCCAGTAAGTTTTCTCCCAATAACAAAAAGTTCGGTCGTTTCACCATCGAGTATGGTAAATTCCTTCAGCTTTTCTTTGCCGAAGGCGCCGTAAAAATAGAGCCATTGCCGCAATGGAACTTGAAACTGTATTCCAATGGAACTACTATGGCTGCCTCTTTGCGTTTTCCAGGCAGCCGCAAATATAAAGAAAACATGTCCTGGTGTGGAAGGGAGCAGTGTCATCTGGAAGCGCCTGGCTTGTGGAGAAGCATCCATACCTTGGACTCCTTTGGATATTCATTCAGATATAACCACCCATCAATGGTGATACCTTCGTGATAATCCTTCAACAAAACATCATCAGGAGGCACCATTGCATAAGCCTGCTCACCGTTTAACAGAAGCATACCTCCTCCCGCTGGAGAGGGTTCCTGAGCGGAGACCGAGAAAATAGTCAACAGTAGCAAGATACAAGTGATTCCTAGCAATTTTAGCATAGTAACTCCTCCTCTCATTTGTGTCGCCCTAACATCCAGGATTGATAGAGCGTCAAGTCCTTAAATTCAGTCGCTAAATATTTTGGATTTTCTGCTAAGTCTTTTGGATAAATAATTTCCCAAACTTTTGTCTCCGTGGGAAATTTTTTGATTCGACAACGTCTTTCCGAAGAAGAGGGATAGATGAGTCTGAAGTGTTCGCTTGACTTCTCCAACATATAGAGATGTACTATAAGTGTTTTCCAACCCTGTTCAGGAAGATAAATTCCAAATAGTTCATTCTCCGGCTTCTTTCCAGTTTGTTGATAAAGCATTAGCGCGCCTGGAAAAGCTTTCTTAGAAGATTGTTGAATCAACTTCCCTTGAAAATAGAGCTTCTGCGGAGGAAACTTTTTGCCCTCTGAACTTAGCTCCTCGTCCAAAAGTGTGCAGGATAGAAACCGTATGGACCAACAGTGACTTTCTCGTCTTTCCACTGCTCAAAGATAAGTGCAAAAAATCCCAAAACCTAAGCTTCTTGCTTTCTCCTATTTCTCAGAAATCTTTTTAGTTTTATCAGAGACCTTTTTTGACGGTTGCCCACGTCGTTCTAAGTTTTCTTCCTAAGTGGACTGAAAACTCTCGAAATTGAGGAAATCCATGAGCTCGCAGATGATTGTTATTCCCAGAGGTGTCCGCCAAAGGATTGGATTTATCAAAGTGATACAAGGCGATTGTGTGAGAGTCCACTCGAAATCTCCTCGGCGGAAGAAATCCAGGGCCTTCATAACGTGAAATGTTTGAAATACGAATCTCATCCAACTGTCCATCCAGCGAAGGATAATCAGGTCTACCTCCGAGATAAAAAGGGTTGCTCTCTCGCTTTAAAGGGAGGTTATCAACATTACCATGACCAAAATGCCAAGCCTTTCCATCGATATAAACAGCATTTCGCTTTTTGGAAACTGTCAAAGCAAAATGGTGCCACGGTTGAATATCAAAATCTCTAATTAATTTAAATCCTCCAAATTCAGAAGTCTGTGTTTTCACCAAATATTGAAATCCCATCTCTCCCTTTCTAACAATAGCACAATCTCTGTTGAAAATAAAATTGTTGTCTTCTCCACAAGGCCAAAGCAGAAATTCTTTGACTTCCCCTGAACCTCGAAAGAGCAAAAGATAACTGGAAAGCTTCGAGAAAAGCAACCAAATCTCCCCTTCTGTGAGGAAATGGTTGAAGCGAAACCAGCCTTCAATGGTGATTCCTTCCTCAAAGACTTGATGAAAGTTCTCATCCACGGGCAGATACAAATACTGGTCTGTTCCATCGAAAGCTATGTACCCACCACCCGCTGAAGAAGAAGGGATAGGCTGCGCTTTGAGATAGGGAGAGAAGAAAAAAGAAACGCTAATGAAAAGCAGAAAAGACAAACGGATTGGTTTTACACTCGTAGAAAAAAACTGTTTTCTGCTCATAAAACTTTTCATCCTTTATTATCTGAATTTCAAAGTTGGGAGGATTATTCTCAGATTATCAAGTGCCCTTTTCTCCGATTCTCTGAGTTCAAGAAATATTCCCCCCAACTTGCTGAATTTATTTCGTTTTTGTGTCTTCATCACTGGCGCTTGCTATTGTAGTACCAAAGATTGAGTAAACATGTGTGGTCGCCTTAGCCTTGTAGGTATGTCCTACAATTGGCTCCTAAGAAATACTAAGGTACTTGGTGCCTGATGAACTGAAAGATGTATAACTGTTCTCACCTACTTTTTGACCACCAGCAGTCAGATCATATCCGGCAATCCAGCAGTCTGTTTTGTCAAAATCAGGATTATCCGTATTCCAGACATGATGAGAAGTAGGCTGGTTATTCCGAAAAACAATGTTTCTAACGGACAATTTCTTCTCATAATAGTTTTCTCCTTCAAACTGAAGTCTAAATAAAAAAGACGTCAAACAGAGCAATTCACAAACTCTGCAAGACGCCTTTTAAAAATGAAATAGAGACAAAAATATCCCTTGATGTTCCCG
>DTYX01000363.1 GCA_012961655.1 Candidatus Poribacteria bacterium | reverse complement strand
GAGAGCCTGCGACTGATTTACCTAAAATCCCTGGGACGGGACTTCACGGCCCGATTCGTCATTACGCTGCTCGCTATGCAGTGGAAAAGCTCGGTGATAGAAAGTATTTAGACTGTGCGGGACAGGTTCGCCCCAATCAAGACCATGATAAAAAATGTCCGATCTGCTCAACTTTTGGACGCCCAGGGGAAGAAGAAGTAGGGGCTGGCATGGCTAATGTTCATGACGCCCAAATCCTTTTCTTTGCTGTTAGTTCAATGTATGGGGCTGTTTGGGTTACAACGCCGAGAGTTCTTTCAGATTACGGGATTTTAGTAAAAAAAGCTGATACCGAAGAAGAGATAACCGAACAAATTCCGCTTGGAACGGCTTATCGGCTTGAAACTGCGACGGGGATTGGAACAGATATGATAAATTTAGGATGGTTGGTTTTTCATGCGCCTCAAAATTGCCGTTTAGAAAGTCATTTGTGGCCCCTTAATCTTGAAGAAGAACTGATTGAACGATTGCTGAAATCGCGGCTTTTGGTTGTCGATGAGGGGAGCTTTACCCAAATCGTGAGAAGCAATCTTGAAGTTCGCACTTCTGTATCAATTGACCCAAAAACTGGTGCTGCAAAGGGAGAAGCGCTTTTTACTTATGAAGCTATCCCTCGCGGAACGATTCTCGCCTTTGAGGTAATTTGGGATAAATATAGGGAGTTTGAAAGTGACTTTGAGGGGCGCGAAAACGTCCCCGAATGGAATTGCCCTGAAAAGGTTTTTGAAACAGGATTAACACTTATCGAAACCTTAGGTGTCGGTGGGATTGGGACGCGAGGATTTGGAAGGATGAAATGGCTGAAAAGGAGAGAAAACTAAAATGTGCGAGACTGTAGTAACTCCAAACGCAACGACAAACCTTGATCTTTTTGCTATGGAAGCCTCACAAAATTTGGCGCAGGTTATCGGCGCTGGCACTGATAAAGTTGAGGCAAAAACCGCTTTTAACACATGGACGAAAACGCTGGGTATCCTCCAGGCAAATGGAGTTTATGGTATGATGTTATATCTTATGGCTCAGATTGGAGGCGCAAGAGAAGAAGATTTGAAGGGAGAGGAACGTTGCTGTATGGCTACAGCTTATCATGCGCTGAGTTTGGTTGATAAATCGTTCAGCACTACCATTTTAAATTGCGAGAATTACTTGGGTTTCCTTTCATCAGAAAAAAGAATGGAGCTGGTGAAGTCGGTTTTAGACAACATTTGTAGAAATCCATCTAAAACTATTTTAGCAAGAACTGTTTTGGAACGCTTCTTGATTTATGCTCGGTTCAATGCCAAAGCGTTAATAGAGGGAGGGAGTTGAGGAGGATGCGCTTTAATCTTTATCAAGTTGTTTTTTTAGCAAAAAGTCCCATCCATATTGGCGAAAAAAGATTAGGGTTCATCCAGCGCACCCGTTATTATATCCCAGGCAAGTCGCTTTGGGGCGCTGTTACAGAAGATTTAACAAGGGCTCTCTTTAGCCAGCCGCAGTACGCTAACTACATCTCTATCGGTGAGATTGTAAAAAAAGCGCTGATATTCAGCTATTTTTTTATAACCTTAAACAAAGACGATTTATCAAAAGCGTTCATCCCTTCCCTGAAAGAGAAACCGCTGAAATACGGATTTGGGGATGCGCAAATCTCCCAGATGGAATTTGAAGAGACATTCCTGAGCAGTTATGGTTCTACCGCTATTGAGCCTAAATCAAATACCGCTTTAGAAGCATCGCTGCATGGGATAGAATACCTGAATCACTTAGTTCGGTACAAAAATAAACTTCGCCGGGTATTTTTTGGAGGTTATCTATGGGCGAAAGCGGGCGAATACCCCTTAGATACTGACCGAAAACTTACCATCCAATGCGCAGCGGATAACATTATCTTCTCTCTCGCTGGAGGAAAGCCGAAACCCTTGAAAGATGTCCTAAATTCTTTCCAAATAGGCGGAGAAAAAAATTATGGCAGAGGAACACTCGCCTTGCATTTCTTAACTGCGACCTCTTCCAACACGAAACTATGGGGAAAATATCAAGCGGGAATCGATGGAGATTCTCCTTTTCTGCAGGTTGATGAGGAAAATCCGATTCCAGCTCATTTATCCCTTGAAACGCTTTCTGTTCCTAATACCAATGCTTGTTCAATTAGTGGAGATTTAGAACCGCTGACTGGAAGGGAATATGACGAAAAAAGAGGCGTTGGATACAAATTCGGTTACGAAGGGGTATACTATGTGCCCGGCTCTATCGTTTTGAACGATTCTCTTTCGGCTCTTGTAGGGAAGTATGGAACTTTGCAATATTCAGTGAAAAATTGCAGAAGAAACTAAAGCTATGATATAATTTTCGTATACGACGAGTTTTTAGCGCGGTTTTGGGAAATCGGAGTTAGCCTTTAACATATATTCCGCTAATCGTCGTAACTTAAAAAAGTGGGGGAGTTTAGCGGATGACAAAAAAATCTGCTCTATGATTGGATTTGGAGGATTTTTGATGATAAATTTTTACCGAGAATACACCGAAATTTCACCGAAGAGAAACGAGGTTAGCGGATTTGGGGTTCTAACCTCGCTCTACATAAGGCTCGCCGAGGGTAAGGGTT
>DTYX01000362.1 GCA_012961655.1 Candidatus Poribacteria bacterium | reverse complement strand
ACGCCTTTTGATTCCCGTCCGGCGATTTTATCCAGTTCATCCAGAAAGATAATGCCCGAATTTTCCACCCGGCTAATGGCTTCACCGATGACTTTGTCCATATCAATCAACTTGTCCGCTTCTTCCTGTATCAGGATACGACGAGCTTCGGCTACGGAGACTTTGCGCTTTTTGGTCTGTTTGGGAAGCATACTGCCAAACATATCCTTGAGGTTTATATCCAATTCCTCAAAGGAACCGCCGGGAGTAAATATTTCGATAAAAGACATGGTGCGATTCTGAACTTCTATCTCGATAGGTTTATCCTCAAGCTTTCCATCTTTCAGGCGCTGGCGTAGTCTCTCACGTGTCCTTTGGAAAGAATCGTCATGCTGTGGTTTTTCATCAGTCTGAACGTGATATTCCAAAACTTTTGTCTCTGCTTCAGCCGCCGATGGACTAGCGTCAGATTCACTTCCATTCTCCATCTCAGGCATTTGGACAAGACGCCCAGTCCTTCTTCGTTGCTTGGGAGGCGGCAATAAGTAATCCAGCAGCCGTTCCTCAGCCTCCAATTCTGCTTTCTCTCTTACTGCTTCAGTATGTTCGAGCTTGACCATATTCACCGCGAGGTCAGTTAAGTCTCTCACCATTGATTCCACATCTCGTCCGACATAACCAACCTCAGTGAATTTTGAAGCTTCCACTTTGATGAACGGCGCATTAGCTAAACGCGCCAAACGACGAGCGATTTCCGTCTTCCCAACTCCCGTTGGTCCCTTCAAGATAATGTTCTTAGGCACAACTTCATCCCTCATGTCCTCTGAAAGCATTTGCCGCCGAGCCCGGTTACGCAGAGCAATAGCCACTGAACGCTTAGCTTCATCCTGACCGATAATATATTTATCCAATTCCTCGACTATTTGACGCGGGGTGAACGTTTCCGCTAAGATTGATTTTTCCGATGTATCCAATGATTAACCCTCCAATAAACCTTAAATTTTCAACTTTTCAACTGTAATATGCTTGTTCGTATAGATACAGATATCCGAGGTGATATCCATGGCTTCTTTGACAATCTCTGAAGCGCTAAGCTCTGTATGTTTCAAAAGTGCCCTTGCGGCAGCTAATGCCATTGTGCCGCCAGAACCGAGCGCTAAAATGTCGTCATCAGGGGCAATTAAATCACCGTTACCCGATATTAAGAAGGAATTCTTAGCGTCCGCCGCTGCAAGCATCGCATCCAAGCGTCTGAGAATTCTATCGCTTCTCCAATCTTTGGCTAACTCGACAGCCGCACGACGAAGGTCACCTCTGTATTCGTCTAATTTTCCTTCTAATTTCTCAAACAAGCTTATAGCATCTGCCGCTGCGCCGGCAAATCCGACTAAGATCTGATATTTAACTTTTTTGTCTTCGATTTTTTCAATTTTTTGTACCTTGTTTGACCCATGTTTCACGATAGCATCATTCAGAGTAACCTGCCCATCTCCACCTATGGCGACTTCGTCGTCTCGTCTGACAGATAAAATAGTAGTAGATTTAAACATCTCTCCCTCCAAAAATTTGCAGGTCGAAATTCAGACGCCAATATTTATCGATGGTCAGAGATGTCGATTTTAGAAAATCGACCTACAATTGTGAATTACTGAAAATATCGAAACGCTACGAAACATAAAAACTGCATTAGACCCAAGGTTACACCACAGCGAATACCCCCTGCTAGAATATTAATGACAAAGTATGGCGAGAAAAGGAAAGTGAGAAAAAGCCCTATCGGCACGAAAAGAGGTAGTGAGCCAAGGAACGGTGGCGGCGCAAAACCCGTCGTATTCCACAGCCACAGACCGGAGTAATTGCCCAGAATAGTAAGAATTATGCTTCCGCCGGAAGCGACGACGCCTGTTAATAACATTGGCAAGTAAACTTTATCGAAAAGGCTGCGCAATCGTTGATAAAAGTAAAGCACTATTGTCATTAGACAAATCCAATTTAAAAAAATATGTAGAGGTGTAATTCCCAAAAGTAGGTCATGTTTTAGATAAGTTATTAAGCCAAGAGATTTTAAACTCCCAAACAGATTATCAATAGGCAAATAAGTCACTGCGGCAATAGCTCCTATGATAAGACTATGGCGCAGGATTTTCAGGGCATCCAAACGCCAGATTGAATATCCAAACATTCCCAATATAACAATAGCATTCAGATATACGATGATAATAGAGTCAAGTTTGACATTTATGAGAAACGTAAAGACTGTAAGACCGACGGCGGCGGAAACTGTTTTATCTGTGTTATCGAGCATTTTCAATTTTCCTTATTAACGCCCTACCGATAATCTGCTAGCCAGATATTCAGGCAACTCGGCTTTGTGGATTTTTTCTTGGGCGGATTTTATATCGTATTCAATACGTTTAATTTCTATGGTATCTGCATCACTATCAAATATCGCAAAACTCGCTTTGGGATTTGAATCTCTCGGTTGGCCGACGGAACCTGGATTAATTAAGTACTTTTTCTCTCTGGACAGCGAGCAACAATAACTATCCACATCTGGGTACTCCTCTGAAAGATTTGAATAATTTTGTATATATATAATGGGGAAGTGTGTATGCCCAAAGAAGGTAATCCATTGCTTGCTGTTATCCAAAACTTCCATAGCATCCCATTCACTAAAGATGTAAAAATCCTCATCTTCAGGATGGCCGTGAACTATTTGAAAACATTCATCAACTATGATTGGACCTCGCTGAAGCTTTGTCAAAAAAGTTCTATTATCAGCGGTTATCTGTTGCCTAGCCCATGAGACCGCCATCTGTGCGGATACATTAAAGTTATCTCCACTTTCTATACCTGCGACGACTTTATCGTGATTTCCGCGGATGGCGACCAACGGTTTTAATGTTCTAAGCAAATCAATAACCTCGTTAGGATTTGCCGCATATCCGACAATATCGCCCAGGAAAACATATTTTTCTATCTGATAGGACGCTACAGTTGACAGAACGGCATTCAAAGCTTCTAAGTTAGAGTGTATGTCGCTGAAGATTAAATATCGCATTATATCTTTCCCAACTTCCAAATTCGTGCGCTTATAAAAATTATTAGTTATCTTGCGATTTACTTTTAGTTGTTTGGAGCGCCCAAAAAAAATCTAGATTGACACCAACTAAAATTATACCGAATACATGGAATAATAGCAAGCACAAAATTTTCAGAGATTCTCAAAGGTGATAGCGGCATTTATCCGTAGCGGCGT
>DTYX01000361.1 GCA_012961655.1 Candidatus Poribacteria bacterium | reverse complement strand
TTGTGTGTTTATGTTAAATTTCGTTGTGAAAAAGGTAGCAGGAGATACTGTTTTAATTCTATCGTTATTACACTGAGTTAAATCCTCTTAAGTTGAGACATATGGGGGTAAGATAGGGAAGAGATATCCTAAACGCTTACGCATTGCCTTATCTCACCGGTTTTCCCATTTTCTCGTTTTCTTTAACTGGTTTTGAAACTTACAACTGGCTCTGGTAAATTTCTCTCTATCTCGCCCACCCGATAACCAAAACCTGGCCCCTGAATTGTGGATAAATCAACCATACCATTTCTGCGCTGATAAACTCCCGGATGGACCTCAGCTTCCGGCAGAGACGCCTCGGGGTAAAATTGCATACTATTCGTTTCAACTCCCATAATAGTTCCAGCGTGAGCTGCTAGGAGAAGATGTGGAATCTGTGCAAACATGGGATTTGTTAGGTCTTGCACCATCAACGTCATGCCATGTGCCTTCGCCCAGCAGAGACTTAACAAGGCTCCAGTTTGCGTCTTGCAGGTTTTCAGAGCTACTCCTGTCCATCCCAGTTTTCGCCCCAATTTAATTAGATGCCAGTCATGGGCGCTTTCATCCATGAAAAGAGGTTTTCGCGCTGAAACGCTGTGGACATCGATTTGGTTTTTCTCAAGGTCGTACGGAAACGGTTGCTCTACGTAAAGCATCATGCCGTAAATTCGCGGATGTTCAACCACGAGGCGGTCAAGAATATCGTTGACATACGCCGGGTCGGTGACGGTGCAGTTAAAATCAGCGGTTAGCCAGTGAACATCATTTTCAATCGCAATATTCCCCACTTTGACGAGGCGTTCATAATCCCATTTATCATCATCGCCGCGTAGCTTGACTTTCAGACATTTTAGCCCATCACGTTGAATCCAGTCCGGCAAAAGCACGGGATAACCGTCATCGGGTTCTGTTCCATCAAGTCCAGACTCGTCGATTAGATCTTTGCCGCCGACCAGATGCCAGGCCGGCATAAGATTTGGACGAGGATAGACAAGAAAATCCGCCGGATATCTCCCTTCAAATGAGATGTCCGCCTCCTCCGACGGAGTGATAAAATACGAAAGGTCGACGTTCATAAATTCGGAGTTGTAAGTGTCGTATACGTAAATTTGATGCAGCATTCCATATCCGTCATGCAGAGCAATATCGAAGAGCGAACAACAAACAAGCGCCGCAAGCCACGGCATCGGTTCAGAGTTCTTGCGTTGTTGATTGAATTCTTCCAGCAGTTTCGGAAGCTGGCTCTGCTGAAATGCATGACCGATTTCGATTGGATGCCCGCTTGTTCTGAAATCTGCCCAGGCTTCAGCGAGCTTGATGGAAAAATCTTTCAGCGCCGTGTGACGCTCTTCGTAGGATATGGAACTGGGCCAAACCCATTGAACGCTTAAAGGCGTTTCCCCCCAACCTTCTGCCACGCGTCCTTTGGTATCTTCGACTTTCATACAGACGCGGGCGCAGGTAACGTGGGTCAGGGTTTCGGGACCAAACTTCAAAGGCACTCGTGTTTCAACGGGTAGGAAATAAAGGGATACATCTTTGGGGTATATATCAGCCTCTTTTGCCATTATGACCTCCTTACAAAAATATCTATTTTTAGAGTTCAATGACTTTATGCATTTCAAAATTCGTGATGGACAGTGATTAATTTTGTAGTAAGGTACGGCAAAATGGTTTACGCTACGTAGCTAACTACAAACACGGAATATTATCTCACATCTGATGGAACTTTTCAATGAAAATGATATGATGGGATTTTATTCCACAATGTGGTAAACCATCCTTTATTTCTGTCGTCGTATACAAACTGGACAATTTAGAAATCCAGTAACTACTTAAGATGGTATTGGGAATGATTAAAGAGCACGGTTTATTAATTGTCATTTCTGGTCCTTCTGGGTCAGGTAAAACTAGCATTACCAAAATTCTCCGTGAGACGGAAGCGAATCTGAATTTCTCTATTTCCGCTACTACTCGTCCTCCGCGCCCGGATGAATTGGATGGCGTGGATTACTATTTTTTTAGCGAGGTAGAATTTCAGCATAAAATTGAAGCGGGAGAATTTGCCGAATGGGCAGTATATGGAAGTCATCACTATGGCACATTAAAGAAAACTTTGAATGATACTCTTCAGAGTGGCAAAGATATTCTTCTTGAGATAGAAGTTCAAGGCGCAATCCAGCTTCGAAAGTTGTATCCTGATGGTATTTTTATCTTTATCATTCCACCATCGCAAGCATCTCTGGAAGCTAGGCTGAGAAATCGACGGACAGAATCCGAAGACGATATCCGGCGACGGCTTTTAATTGCAAAATCTGAGATTAGTTATATAAATAACTACGATTATATTGTATTTAACTACGATAATCAGATTGAAAAAGCCGTTGAAAATGTGAGATGTATAATTGCTGCCGTTAGATGTCGAGTTAATAGATATATTTTAAGGCAAATTCAAAAAGAATTTAATCTTTAAATATTCAATTTGTAGAGCGATCTGTTAGATCGCTGGCAAAGTGTTTGTATAGCCCCACACTTTAGGAACTTAGAACCAATCTCGCAAAGCGGTATCGAAAAGGAATTGGGAGGTGAAACGCAAATGGATTATGCAGTCATCCTCGAAGATTTAATGAATATTATTGATAACAAATATCTTGCGGCCAATATAGCAGCCAAACGCGCCAGATGGTTGAATGAAAAGAAGAGATTGCCGTCAATCAAAACGGATGCGCTCAAAGATACAACTATCGCCCTAGAAGAATTGCTTGCCAACAAATTGGCTTATAGACCCATTCAGCCTGAAGAGGTCAAAAAAATTGAGGAACTGATACCTTCTCCCGAATCAGATGAGGAAGAGGTTCAAGAAGAAGGCGAGAAGTTGTTCGAAGAAGAATACGTTGATGATAGCAATATAGTTGTCGAAGATGAAGAGCCAGAGGAAGGAATATGATTCTCCAAGACAGAAACATTATTATCGGCGTTACCAGTAGCGTTGCTATCCATAAAGTGATCGACTTAGTGAGTCAATTGGTCAAGTTTGATGCCTCAGTGCATGTGGTGATGACACAGAACGCTACTAAGCTCGTCTCGCCTTTGCAATTTCGGACGATATCGCGGAATCCCGTCTTCTATGACTTATTCGCTGAAAATCTGAGTTGGAAACCGATTCACATTGAATTGGCAGACAACGCGGATTTGCTCGCCATCGTACCTGCAACAGCAAATATCATCGGCAAACTGGCGCACGGTATTGCCGATGATATGCTCTCGACAATCGCTATTTCCGTGCATTGTCCGATTTTAATCGCGCCCGCTATGAATTGCTATATGTATGCCAATCCTGCTGTGCAAGAGAATCTTAGGATTCTGAAAACTCGCGGCGTTGCAATCGCGGAGCCTGAGGAGGGGAGATTGGCGTGTGGATACGAAGGGAAGGGACGATTACAAGATATCAGCAAAATCATTGAGCACATTCAA
>DTYX01000360.1 GCA_012961655.1 Candidatus Poribacteria bacterium | reverse complement strand
CCTCAAGGAGTTGAAGAATCAACAGGTCAGATACGGTTTGTAAGTTATTTTTTATCCGGTGATGGGCTTCCAAAACAGAGGTTGCTAATTGTCTTGACCGACTTTGTTCTTTATAATATAGTTTACCGTTTTCAATCGCGACACCTAATTGGTTACCGATAGCAGAAAGTAACTCCATATCTTGAGGGGTAAATTGGCGAAGATCGCGGCTCACAATACTCATTACTCCAAGCACTTTGTCTTTCGATTTTAGTGGAAATCCAGCATAAGCGCGAAAGCCTTCTTTTCTTACTGTCATCTTGGTTAATCTTGCATCCACGGATATATCCTGTACGACCATCGGTTTCCCTGACAGCGCGACGCGCCCTGCGAATCCTTCGCCTAACCGCAAATCTTTTACATCCTCAACGACCTCCTTAGAGAGTCCTCGGTGTGCAAACAATTTCAACATATTACTATATTCCCTCAACAGATATATCACGCCAGATTCCATTTTCATCACTTCTAATACTTTATCCAGGGCGTTATTGAGCCGCTCAGTTAAATCAAGGGATTGACTTACTGTTGCAATAACACTATTCAGCGCAGAGAGTTCTTCATTGCGGCGGGATATTTGGGCGTATAATCGTCGATTATAGTAATACATCACGACTACCGCGATAACAGCAATTACAGAAAGAGGCAACAAAAAATATATCATATTGCTCGCCTCACTTAACCAGGATAATTTGATGAATAGGATGACCAACTGACTTTTTGGGGGCAAATCAAAATAGCAATCTCCTATGAAAACTATGATAGGCGTAATGCTTTCCATAACTTGCCCTGAATGCGTTGTATTTATTGTACCATCTTGGCGGCGATATGTCAAGAGAGAGAATAGAAAAAATCCCCATGAAGAAATTAGTGGAATTTTTGAGGGAATTTTTGTATAATCTTTCAGGATGAGAAATTTGCCAAAGTATTACTAATTTCGTAAAGGAGAATAATATGCCTTACAAATTTCAATCTGGTAAGATGTACAGGATGCCCACTCACTTTGGCCCTAGCTTGGGTCCCAGACAGGGCGTGGATGGTCGCAAATACGCTTGCAAAAACACGCCCAAGACAACAAAATATTCTGTCAGTTTTCTGACCAACCGCGAACAGCTTGAAAACCTATTGCCCGAAGGTTTTGAACTAGGAGCGCAACCGGTAGTAACTGTCGAGGCAGTATATATAACTGAGATAGAGTGGTTGGCTGGGCGTGGATACAACATCCTCGGGGTTAGTTTCCCTGCCATATTCAATGGCGAGCAAGACCGCGCTGTCGGTAGTTTCCTGACTGTTCTTTGGGAAAATCTTGCGGATCCAATTTTTATCGGTCGCGAGGAATTAGGTTACGCCAAAATCTACTGTGAAATCCCAGAACCCAGAGTGTGTCAAGGAGAAACCCACATTATTGCGGGTTGGCTGGGTTTCAAATTCATGGATTTAAAGATGAAGAACATGAGGCAACTCTCACCAGAAGAGTTGAAGTCATCAGCAGATGAGGGCTCTAATGATGGGATACTGCAATATAAGTATATTCCCAGGACTGGCGAATGGGGCGCTGCTGATGTATCCCATGCAGTGCTTAACCCTTCTGATAGTAATGAGGTTGTAAAAGAGAGATGGGAAGGCGAAGGAACGGTGCAGTTTCACAAAGCCACCTGGGAGGATTTACCCACTATGTTCCATATAGTCAATACGTTTCACGATTTAGAGATTAAGGAGTATCGTGGAGCGAGTATGGTCAAGGCTATCGGCGGCAAAGATATAAGCGACCAACGTATCCTCCGATAGCGCTTTTTGGCGGGACAGAGCCACGCCGCTACGGATAAATGCCGCTATCACCTTTGAGAATCTCT
>DTYX01000359.1 GCA_012961655.1 Candidatus Poribacteria bacterium | reverse complement strand
TAGAAAATAATCTACTTCACATAAGAAATAGAGTTGTTATATTTTTTAAATATCTTAATTACTTTCTTGCTTTTAGATACTCATAAATTACTGTTTCTGCAACCAAACTTGCATCGTCGCTCCTTTGGATATTAAAGGTCGGGTTCATGGTTATTTGGTTTGGAACATGCTCTGGATGAAAATGAGGATCCCATCGGAAATCGTTGAATCGTCCCCGCTCAAGCGCTTCGAGCAATTTCTCGAAAGCTTGCAATGTCAGCAGTTGAGAACTCAGTCTCGATACTTCAGATTGTAGATTCTCTGGTATGCCATCTGGGCTATAAAACCCGCATAGACTGAGGACAATCTGTGCTTTTCTCGTAGGTGTTGGACCCCAATCGTCAAAGAGGACCTTCTGGAGTGCGCTTACGAGTTCGTCTTTCTTCATGGTGCTATCTCCTTTGTTTGTCTACGGCTAACTTGTGATTATACGGCAAAAACGCTGTATATCCCTGATATTCAGAATTTTCTATTGAAACAATTTCTAAGATATGATAAAATTGTCTTTTGAAATAACATCACAATTCTATCATAACAAAATAAAAAAATCAAGAATATTCCGTCAAGAATATTCCAGAGGTGAGAAAGACGCCAAAACGTTTACCTACCGTCTTGACAAAGGAAGAGGTGCACCGAGTTTTAGACGCAATGTCCGGCGCCTGTCTGAAAACACCACTACAGGAACACTTAAAACGTGTGAAGATGATGCATGAGGATGATGTAGCAAACGGCTATGGGCATGTTTATCTGCCTTATGCCTTGGAAAGGAAGTACGCCGCCATCATCTCAATGAGAGCAGCTTGCGAAGGGCTGTGAAGAAAGCCGTCCAAGAATTGCTCGGTCATGAGGATGTAAGTACTACGATGATTTATACCCACATCCTCAATCGAGGTGCAATGGCAGTTCGCAGTCCACTAGACTGAGAAACTTGCTGAAGGATTATGTAGACGCGCCCTTGAAGAATTACGGAAGACTGGGTAAAAATGGGTGAATATTTTTTAGAACTTAAAGTGAGAAATTGGATAAACTTAAAACGATTATCGATGTTTTTTGCCGGCGGTATATTAATCTTTGGACTGAGTTTCCGCTTTACGCCACTGCTTTTTCCCATCCCGAAAGCAGGCATAGAACAAAAGTGGTTTCGATCGATGAAATTCTACGACCGGGATGGCAACCTACTTCAAGAAGTTCTTTCCAAAGATTCCAGATCTGTCTATGTCAGTATTGACCATGTATCCCCTTACTTTTTAAAAGCCATCATTGCATCTGAAGACAAAAACTTCTATCGTCACAAAGGACTTGATTATCGGGCAATTCTCAGGGCAATTTATCAGAACATTCGATCGAAGAAAATTGTCTCTGGCGCTTCCACCATTACCTTGCAATTGTCGAGAATGATTCATCCAGGCAGAAGGACGTTGATAAAAAAAATCAAGGAAGCTTATTTTGCCTATCGGTTAGAAGCGGGGATGGATAAAAAATCTATCTTAGAAGAATATATCAACCACATCCCCATGGGCGGCAATCTTTACGGTGTCGAATCCGCCGCGAAGGCTTACTTCGGGATTTCGTCATCAGACTTAACTCTTGCGCAAGCGACATTTTTAGCTTCCATTCCGAATTCCCCCACGCGACTCAACCCTTACCATAATTTAAAGGGAATAAAGAGACGCCAAAAGTATATATTGGAAAAGATGTGCGAGCAGAGTTTAGTTACCGCAGAACGGATTGAAAGAATCTTGAAAGAAAATGTTTCGCTCAGACCTCAAGAAGCATCATTTTTAGCGCCGCATTTTGTTTTTCATCTAATGGATAATCTGCCAGAAGATGTTTCTGAAGTTAAAACGACCATCGACCGCGAATTACAAAAAATAGTCGGAGAACAGATTCGTAAGGTTATATCAAACCTAAAGCCGCTTAATGTTACTAACGCGGCGGTTATCCTTCTTGACAATCATACAGGACAGGTTCTTGCTTATGTGGGTTCGGCTGACTACTTTGATAAAAAAAACGAGGGACAGAATGACGGAGTAATGGCGGCTCGTCAGCCCGGTTCGACCTTGAAACCATTTTTATATCTACTAGCTATGGAAGAAGGTTTGAATCCCGCGACTGTTATCTCCGATATACCTACCCATTATCGGATGCCCAAAGGCATCTATAGTCCGAAAAATTATTCCGAGAAATTCCACGGTCCAATGAGACTACGAGAGGCATTGGCTAATTCACTTAATGTTCCAGCCGCCCGAATCACCGCTAAAATTGGCGTGGAACGATTTTTAGATAGATTAAACGAATATGAATTCTGTTCGCTTGATAAAGACGCGGACTATTACGGAGTTGGACTGGCTCTTGGAGGAGGAGAAGTAACTTTATACGAATTGGCCAGAGCCTATATGTGTTTGGCGAGGATGGGAAGTTTTATCCCGATAAAAGAGATACTGACAATAGATGGAAAACCCGTCGCGGATATTTACATGGAAAAAACTATTTCCGCACCAGCGATGAACTATCTAATCGCCGATATCCTCAGTGACCGATTCGCCCGCTCTTCAGAATTTGGTTTTAATTCCGTCCTCAATCTACCTTTTCCTTGCGCCGTCAAAACCGGTACATCATTCAGATTCTGCGATAATTGGACGGTGGGATACACCGAAGATTACACTCTGGGCGTCTGGGTGGGAAATTTTGACCACTCCCCTATGCAGAAGGTGTCCGGAGTATCCGGCGCTGGTCCCCTTTTCGCCGAAATTATGATAGCGCTGTACAGCAATAAAAAATTGCCTTCAAAATTCACCATGCCGCAGGGACTTATAAAAGTACCGGTCTGTTCTCTCTCCGGAAAGAGACCAAATCAAAACTGCCCATCGGTTATTGAAGAGATTATTCCCACAAGAGATTTACCCTCTTATGAGAAAGAGAGTTGCCAGATACATGTCCGCTATGCTATTGATGTTCAGAGTGGTCTTTTAGCTTCGGGCAATTGCTCTCATGAACACATCCGAGAAGAGGTTTTTACTGTCTTGCCCATGCGCTATCAAAAGTGGGCGGAGGATTTGGGATTAAAAAAACCACGGGAGGCTTTGCAGGAGAAACAATTTGCTATCTCCAATCCCAAAGATGGGGCTATTTATCACAGGCTTTCAAACCTTTTGCCTGAATACCAATCTATCAAGGTTGAACTAAAAGATTCGATTAAAGAGGATGAGGTAAAATGGTTGCTGAATGATATTCCTTTACGAACTACCTATAAGGAGCATGTCTTTCTATGGCAGATAAAACCCGGTAATTATACCTTGAAAGCTATTTCAGAGACGGATAGAAATCTCTCCGCTACAGTTAAATTTACGGTGAAATAAGATTCTGCAAAAATGGGAAGTCGTCTTGACGTAATGGATTACTTCGGAAAAGGAGCGGTACTGTCAAAATTATCATAATTCATTTCACACTTCGTTCAGCATGTGTTGAAACGCCCTGTAGCCGAATTTGCAAAAATTCGGGGGCTGGCTTTCCCGAAGTCCCCGCGTTGCGGGATGGCTTCGCTCACTTGCGACTTCGGCTACGGCGGGTTCGGGCGTCCAACATCTCTGTAGACTAATCGAAAAGAATAATTTGTACCATCAATGAACCCGCCTGATTACTATGATTTGGATTTTCATTCATGGCAAAGAATAGCACGCCATCCGCTTGGGATTTGTTATCGTAACGTGCGCCTACAGCTATAGGTTTGCTATCGCCAATTTTAGCGATTAGCGCGCCGATATTCGTCCCAGGCATAAGATATCCTTCTTCAGCAATAGCATTTGGCACACCATCGCCACCGCACCAACCCGTGCGGTTACGTAAATCTGGAGACCACGAGCCTTCGGCGTCTATCACTATCCGTTGTCCTTTATTCACTCGCACATAAGATTCCTGCCATTCCGGGCTAGGACGGATTGTTCTTATTACTGTTAAGGGCATGTAGATTACCTCCTCTCCTGATGAAAATTTCGACTTGAAAATTTTAATCTCTAAACTAAATCATATTTATCATAATACCATTTTATTATCCGCACGTCAACTTTTGATAATCAAAAATTCCCCATGCTTTTTATGTTTTCTATTGTTACTCTTTTATAATAATAGCGGTTGGCGAATAGTGATTAATGTCGGTAATACAAATATTGCAGAATACACGGTTTTATCATGGACATCTGACAATATCTTGCGCCCAAAGACAATCCGCGCATGAAGGAACATTAGTATAGCAATCTTCATTGTTTTCGGCGATATCGCAAGCTAAACCGCAATCGACGCAAGATGGAAAGTCAAAAATGCGGACTTTATCTCGGAACCTGACGTATTCTCTGCTCATCCATATTGACATCAGATTTTCTTGATGGACGTCACCCAAGACATATCTTGTGACCTGTTTCCTTCTATTAAAAATGTAATACGGATAAGAGTGCATCAAAGCATAGCAGGGGCTGACTTTCCCATCCCAACCGATGACAAATGCTTTCTCTTCAACGAAACGGCATCTCCTTGACGCTCCCCAATACATCTTCGGACGATGTAATGTTGCCCATTGTAGCCATGTTCTGTGAGCGACTGGCCAACTAGCTCCACTGGAGAGTTCAGTTGTGCCATCATATAGTATCTCCTTGCACATATCCTCTGAATGTGGCAGCAAGTTTGTAATCAACACAAAAGCAGCGCCAAGAGAACTGGCAAGCTTAGGCAATTCAGTAATTTCCTCTATGTTCCGGCGCATGGCGACAAACTCAATGCCGACAACCGGTTTCATACTGCCTTTTCGTCTTTTTACTTTATTGAGGAAACGAATATTATCCAAAACCCCATTCAAAGATGCACCGTTTCTAATCGAAGCAAAATCCAGTGAATTGACGCTGTCGATGGAAACGATAATTTTATCCACGCCCGATTCTACCAAATCTTCAGCAATGGGTGCAAGTAACACTCCATTAGTGCTTATCGACAATTCCACTCCCAAATCTTTGATGTGACGCGCCATTATCAGAATATTAGGATGGTAAAGCGGTTCACCGAAACCGGCTAAAGCTACCGCGCGTAGATGTTTAAAAGATTTCAACTGTTGAAAAATCAGATTGAAGGTATTCATATACATATCGCCTGTCTTCTCTTTCCAAACATTGCGCATGCAGGTGATACAATTTAGATTGCATCGCGAAGTGGGCTCGATGTAAACTTTTCTGACATCGGGTATTGGACGACATAAGATGATACCTTCCTCGGTCGGTTCAAGATAAATCTCTGTTCCAGTTTCTATTTCGTATTGGTCAATATATTTCTGTGGCAAACGTATTTGCCCGTTCTTTTCAATAATGATTTTCATATTTTAGAATATTTATGGTAGTTAGCGCCTGAAGATTCAAACAACACACTTGCAACCGCATTCAAGTACGATTTCAACTGGCGATACCTGACGTGTTACTTTAACTCCCTGTGACAGATAAAAATGCGGTCCAATCTCAAGGTCTTTTGCTTCGTAACCTTTGCTGATAACCTCAATAACAGCGTCCGGAACCTGTTTAATAGCTTCATCATCTTCCTTTGGTTCTTGGCAGAAGATAGAAATGTCCGGCAGTTTCAATGAGCCATCAGGAAAACTGATATACACATCAGCGATATGGACACATGCGCAATCCGTGTCTTTGGTTTATTGTCTCCTATTTAATTAAAGTAAAATTTTTGCACGACAAAACTTTACGCCGACCGCAGTTGCAATTCCGCATCCACCACGCCTCGATTCATTCGGGCTATGCAATTTTCGAGTTTCCCTTGTAAAAATTCATGTTGCGGAATCGCGCGTTTTATTTGGCGCAATAAATTGATGGCAAGTCTGAGTCCGCGGACGATATCTCCATCGGAGGCATCCGTGTATTTGCTCAACTCCTCAAAATCGCATCCTTTGCTCCATGCGTTGACGACGCTGCTGAGACTGGCATCCAGTGCTTTAATCGATGTTTTGATGCCATATCTTTCTTGTCGATACTGTAGACGTTGGATTCGCCTATCTAAATCGGCGAAGGCGATATTTAGATCTCTTTTACCCAATTCTTTGTAAAATGTGTCTTCCCTTGATTCAAAAGTGATAGCAGTGACGAGGATATTGGTCTGCACTTCATCGAGCAGGTCGAAATAGCCGTCGAACAACAATTCCGTCGTCTGCAATTC
>DTYX01000358.1 GCA_012961655.1 Candidatus Poribacteria bacterium | reverse complement strand
TATATAAACAAATCAGAGAAGGTAATATCAAAGAACTCAACCTCATTCTCAAAAGCGATGTCCAAGGTTCACTAGAAGCTATTGGTGAATCTCTGATAAACCTAAATACCAGGGAAGTCAAATTAAACCTTATCCACAAAGCTGTTGGCAACATAACTGAAACAGATGTTTTACTCGCTTCCGCTTCTAACGCCATCATCATTGGCTTCAATGTGCGTCCGACCGCTAGCGTTTCCAAGAAGGCAGCGCTTGAAGGAATTGAGATTAGAACTTATGATGTTATTTATAATGTCATTGCTGATGTCCGGGCGGCAATGGAAGGATTACTCGAACCTGAAATACGCGAAGTCGTCCTGGGTAGAGCCGAAGTTCGCGAACTATTCAGAGTGCCACGCATGGGGGTTATAGCAGGGAGTTTTGTTAGTCGCGGCCGAATAGTGCGAGACCAATTTTTACGTGTTCTACGGGGTAATAGAGAGATAAGCTCAGGAAAAGTCGATTCACTTAGGCGCTTTAAAGATAATGTTGATGAAGTGCCCTCCGGTTATGAATGCGGTATCGGTATGGAAGGTTTCGATGACTTCCAAATCGATGATATCCTCGAGTGCTACACCCACGAGAAAGTCACTAGAAGGTTGTTTTAATCTTATCCCCGCTCTTTTATGATTCTTGATGCAGATAAACCCTTCCATTATCTTTTTGGCAAGTCCCGATTCCTGGGATCCCGCTGCACGGAAAGTTTGCCCTTTAACCATTTTGACTTAAAATGCGTATTGGAATCTGTACTCTCTATCTTACTATATCGGATAGTCAGTCTTTAAAAGAGAAAAGACAAGTTCTTAAAAGTCTTAAAGACCAAATTAGGAATAAATTTAATGTTTCCATAGCCGAGGTCGAAGGACAAAATCATCGTCGTCAAGCTAAGCTTGGAATTGCCTGTATCGACAACGACACACAAAATGCCAATCGTGTATTATCAAAAGTGGTAAGTTTTGTCGAGCAATTTCGCTTGGCGGAGATGGTTAATTATGAGATTGAGATTATCTGAATGTGTAACGCTTGGTGTGAGTTGGGTTGTACTAAACGTACTGATAATGCGTAATACGTAATTTCCCACTCTTATGCATTACGTATTATGTCGTGCCGGAAACCAGTTGAATATCAAGTATGTTAATCTCAAAGTTTTAGCCCCGAAAAATCGGGATTTTCAACTTAGAGATGGGTAGTTAAACAGGTGTTAAAATGTTAGATTATAAGAGAACTGATAGAATTGGCGCGCTGATGCAAAGGGAGATTAGTGATATCCTTCAACGCCAGATTAAAGACCCGCGCGTTGGCTTTTGCACCGTTACTCATGTGGAAGTTTCTAATGACCTCAGACATGCGAAAGTGCGTGTGAGCATAATGGGAGATGAGAATCAGCGTCAAAACTCAATGGCTGGACTAAAAAACGCCGCTGGCTTCATCCGACGTGAGATAGGTCAGAGGCTTTCCTTGAGATATACTCCTGAAATACGATTCATCCGAGATAAATCCGTCGATTATATTTTAACCGTCGATAAATTGCTCAAGGAGATAGAAACCGAATATGGCAAAGGGGCAAGGGTTAAGAAGCTGTACTAAGGAATTTTTGAACAGACTATTCAAAAGAAAGTAAATGGATGTACTCGAAGAGATTTTACATGTAATAGACAATCACAATAGATTTATTATATCAACCCACATCAACCCCGATGGCGACGCTATCGGGGCGCAACTGGGTTTGTATTCCTTTGTGCAAGATTTGGGAAAACAGGTGTGGGTAGTCAATACAGACCCCGTACCTGCTGTGTATACATTTCTACCTTTTGCGGATGTTATTTCATCCAAGCCACCGCCAGACCCCTTTGAAATTCTAATAGTCGTCGACGCCGGCAGTTTGACGCGAATTGGCGATGGTTTGTCTAAAGCTCTTCTGCCCCAAAAAGCAATTATCAATATCGACCATCATCTGACGAATGATAGATTTGGGCAATATAATTGGGTTGACCCCAAAGCTTCCGCCTCTTCGGAACTTATCTACAAACTGATTAAACGACACGGTCTGAATATCGGACAAAAGAGAGCAATCTGTTTATACACCGGGATTATGACGGACACCGGGTCTTTTCGCTTCTCCAATACCACTCCAGCAGCTCATCGGATTGCAGCGGACTTAATCGCTGAAGGCATATCTGTGGACGAAATATTCCGATTTGTATACGAGAGCCTTCCTGAATCGAGAATAAAATTGCTGGGATTGGTGCTTTCTACCCTACAGATTTCATTGGATGGCAAAACAGCATGGATTCGCGTCACGCAAAATATGTATGCAGATACCGGCACAACAAAGGAAGATACTGAAAATTTCATCGACTATGTTAAATCCATCGATACAGTGGAGATTGCACTGTTTTTTGTAGAGTTAAAAGATGGGAAAACAAAAGTAAGTTTCCGTTCTAAAAATGAATTCGATGTCAGCAAAATTGCCGCTAATTTTGGCGGCGGCGGACATCAACGCGCCGCAGGATGTACCATCGAAGCTTCAGTAGATGAAACTGAAAAAATTGTCGCAGCGAATATACAAAGAGAATTGGCGTCTTTTATGAGAAGTGGGGCCCTTAAGGAGTAACTATGAATACCATTCAAAAATTTCAGGATTTACTTAAAAGGCTTTTTCAGTTTGAAACGTCTGATTTGGATTTTGGGATTTATCGTATTCTAAATTACAAACGAAAGCAGATTGAGAAATTTATTCAGGAAGACCTTAAAAATAAGGTTGAATCTGCCTTTGCTAAACATAAGGATGAAAGGCTAACCAACATAAATCAGAGGTTTGAAGATGCAAAACAGAAGGTTATTCAGGGCTTAGGAATACAGGCTTTTACCCTTACGGGAGAGCTTAAAGAAGAGTTCAAGGATACACCTCTTGGCAGAGATTTTCTTTCGATAAAAGCCCAAAAAGATGAGGCGGAGACGATTGATGAGATTAAATTACAGGTTTTCAACGACCTCTATAATTTCT
>DTYX01000357.1 GCA_012961655.1 Candidatus Poribacteria bacterium | reverse complement strand
CTCGGATGGTAATATTCTTCTGAGATTTTCCGGATTAATTCATCAGTCTTGTTTTCATCCACCAAAACGGAAATGCAACCCCCAAGCCCAGCGCCAACTCTGCCTGCTCCCAAGACACCTTCGAGGGACATTGCAATATCCACAAGCTCATCCAGTTCCTCGCAACTAACGGCATATCCACCCGGCTGTCTGTATAATCTGGCGGATTCTACTCGGGTTTTGTCATTAGAGCGAATATCTGCGATTATTTTGTCTAAATATTCATCCGTTATCTCTTCGTGGTATTTAACCCGTTTACCATTAACAAGACGCGTTACGCGGTCGCCATCATGGGAAATACTTATTAATTCACCAAAGCTTACCATGTCATTATTTTTCAGCAAAGAAGCGGCTAACTCAGCACGCGCGCACTCTGCCAAACCAAACAAACAGACGCCGCGTACTCTGTATCCTTCTTTCGGCTCATCATGTGTTCTAAAAAGTTCCAGAAGATTATCCGTCTCTTCTTCAAGCAATTGGAGCAATTCTTCTCTGGTTATCCGTATTGGCAACGACTTGAGCATTTCGTATAATTCCGCTTCATCGGAGCCCAGACGCTCTGGATGTAAATCACGGAAATATTGAACTTTATCTCTGATGGCGGGAAATTTCTGTTTCAGGAGCATCAAACCAATCTCGTAAGTCGCAACTCTCTCGTTAAATACGCTCTTTGCCCAGGCTGCTTTTTTCGCTTCTTTATATGTATGGCAAATTGCTACTCTATAACCGTCGAGAAATGGTACGAAGTCGACTTGAAGGGGGAAAAATCCGATGTGGGAGATATGTCCTTTTTGGGAGAGTTTAATCGCCGCATGGTCTCCAAATCCACCGCGTGTGCCGACATACCATTCCGCCGCGCCACAGATGGAGACAAATTCTTGAGGAGTGAAATTTAATTGGTTTATTTTAACTAATGCCTCTGCGGTTGCCACTACTAAAGCGGAAGAGGAACCCAATCCCGCAGCAATCGGAATACTTCCGGCGACCAGAGCATTCATACCTTTTAACTTCTTTGTATATCGACCCAAAGCATCACGATGTAGTTCTTGTAAATACAACGCGGCAGCTTTGGCATAATTCGCCCAATCACCTGCCACTCCTTCGCGTTTCATCTCGGCGCTTTTTAATTCAGTCCACTGTAGCCAATTTTCAATCTTTTCCCGCGGTAATTCTTCGCATATCCGAAATCGGCGCGGGAAAAACTGTTCTGAATCGATATCATTGAGAAATATGTAATCATCATCTCTCGGCTGCGCAACGATGACTATCTCCTTCGCCGCAATCGGATTTACACGACCGCCTCGGTGGTCAATATGCATACCCACAAGGTTTATCCTCGCAGGCGCCCTGGCGATTATAACTTCAGCTTCAACATCATATATATCAGCAAATGTCGATAGTATCTTTTGATACCATTGTTTCTGTTCTCGGATGAACTCGGGAACGTCGCCATAGACACTCCGTAACCACCGCTCGAAAATACCACCTGCCTGTGGCTTCGCGCGGTTACTTCGTGAACCGCCGTGTTCGCACGCAGACAGGTCGGATTCATTTATCAATTGAATCCAATCCCGTATCTTCCTCACACCAATAATTTCATCCGACATACACTTTCCTTTCTATGAATTGAATTATAGTTCCTCACCTTCAGCACTTGTATAATGGTATTATAAAATTCTATATCCAAAGAATTATAAAAATATTTTAACATAATATTAATTTACATGTCAATGTTTTTTTGATAGAAACTATTCAAATTTCCGTTGACACAATTTGGACATAATGCTAAAATTATCAGCAAAACTATTTTGCTTGACGTGGGCTGTTTAGTCTTCAGTAAGCAATTGATTTTCCGGGGGGTATATGAAGATTCTCGGTATTGTCGGCAGTCCTAGAAAAGACAAGGGCCTCACTGATGCGCTGGTGCAGAAAGCGTTGGACGGCGCAAGTACTGTCGGAGCACAGGCCGATGTGATGTATCTCATGGATAGAGAGCCACAGCCCTGTATTCATTGTGGCGGAGGCTGTTTTCAAACACATAAATGTGCCGTTGAAGAGGATGCCGCGCGGCGGAGTCAAGAGGTTTACGAATCTGATGCGATTATTCTGGGCGCGCCCGTTTATATCTGGCAGATAAATGGCTTGACAGCCAATTTCATTGATAAACTGAGGTTGCAAGATGCAACTCCGCCGTGTAGGACGACAAATGCACGCCCGGCTTTAGGTATATCCGTCGCAGGTGGCACCGGCAGCGGACTTATTTCCGCCATTCAGTCAATTTACAAATTTTTCTGCCTATGGGGTTTCTATGCGATTGAACCATTGCCCGTGACGCGCCATAATTTTGAATCCGCTTTGCAGACTGCATGGAATCAAGGCAAATTGTTGGCGGAATTAGCGGAGGGAAAACGCAACTTTGAAGACATTGGAAGTTGCCTCGCTCACTACGCGAAATTGCCTTTATTGAGGTTCGATACAGTTGATGAAATGTTATACCTCTCACAGATTATTACGGATAATACAACTGTAAATGATGCGAACCGACAGACATATAACAACGCAATCGAACATCAGAGAACAGCAAAGGCTTTAATCGCCGATGGAAACCGCATTGAAGCGGCTCATCATGCAGGACGCGCTTATGAATTTGCAAGGGAGGCTTATGATGGATAATAATCAAATAGATAATGAGAACGATTTCGTCATGCCCGAAGTTGATGAAATGATGGATTACGTGGCTAGAGAACGACAAAAAGCTCAGGCAGCGAAAACTATCAGTCTGAATTCCACCCTTCCGACTGCTTTGAGCAAATGTCCGGTTGTCTGGGTTGACGCAATCTGTCAACAATTTGGATTATCCACAACAGGTGAGAAGGAAGAAAAAATTCAAGGGAAAATACAACACTAAAGATTCTTCCTGCACTGCCATTGAAAGGCTTGCGCCAAAAGCTAAAAAGCTGAATAGCAGAAGCCATAAAATCATCTTTTTCATTTGAAATATCCTCCTTCCCTTCCTGGTACTGTCAAATGAAATTTAACCACGAAGGAAAAACTTTCCTTTGTGTTCTTGG
>DTYX01000356.1 GCA_012961655.1 Candidatus Poribacteria bacterium | reverse complement strand
GTTTTATTACCTACGCGCGTGACGCTTTGCAGTCCGGTTTGCGCCCGCGCTATCGGGCGCGCATTTCTGAACGGGTTTATATCGTTGAGCCGCCGCAGCACTTCTATCCCGATATTGCCGTTCTCGGCGAAGAGAAGAAAAAAGAGACACCGTTGCCCAATGTCAGTGGGGGTAATGGTCAGTCGGCCGTGGCGGAAGCGGAGGAGCCTCTGATAATCACACTGCCCAAGGAAGCACAAAAGCAGGGGTTCATCGAAATTCTCCACGCGGACGGCGCGGTTGTTAGCGTTATCGAAGTAATCAGCCCGGTCAACAAAACCCCTCCTCGCGGGTTAAATGACTACCGCGAAAAACAGAAGCAATTGCTACAGAGCGATACACACCTCGTCGAAATCGACCTTCTCCGAAGCGGAACGCATGCCGTTGCGGTACCGAGCGAACTGGTGGCGGAACAATGCGCGACATGGGATTACTTAGTCTGTGTGCATCGCGCGCTATGCTATCGTTTCGAAGTTTATCCCGTCACCATCCGCAGGCGTCTGCCGCGCATCCGCGTGCCTCTCCGCACGCCGGACCCGGACATCGTGCTGGATTTACAAGCTGTATTTGTACGCTGTTATGATAGCGGCGGTTATGAAGATTTTGTGGACTACAACGCCGAACCTACCGCGCCGCTTGCGCCCGATAACGCGGCTTGGGCGGATGCCTTACTGCGCGAGGCTGGCCGGCGGACGGAATCAGAGTAGACCTTGTAGATGATGGTTTTTAGCATTTTAACGCCTCCTTTTGTTAATTTAAGGTGTTGATTGTGTACTTCAATGCAAATTTGAGTTGACACTGAAGAATTTTAAAGGTATAATTATAAGAACAATTAGCTTATTATCGTAAGAGAAAGAGGGATTTATATGCCAAGCGCCGTTTCAAAAATCACTGTAACTATTCCAAAAGAGTTAACTCACACGCTTAATGAGGAAGTTCAGCAGATGAACACAACACGCAGTCAGTTGGTAAAAGAAGCGATAGAGCAATATTTAAAACAGAAAAGAAAACAAGCTATTGACGAAGAATTGCGCAGGGGCTATTTAACGATGACTGAGGATGAACGCAACTTCCACATCCAGATATCGGAAGAGGGTACTTTAACCGCTAATGAAGCCCTTTGTACCACTTTAGGAAGCGAGGAAGAAGAACCATGGTGGTAAAGCGCGGTCAAATCTGGCTAACGAAATTTGACCCTACCATAGATTCTGAGCAAAAGGGCACTCGCCCTGCAATCATTGTTAGCAACGACATTGGCAATCAGTATGGACCGACGGTTATTGTTGTGCCGCTCACCAGTCAAATAGCAAAGAAACGACTTCCGACTCACGTTTTAATTTCCCAAGCCACTACAGGACTGAAAGCCGACTCTATAGCATTAACAGAGCATGTCCGCAGTGTCAGTAAACTACGCCTCGTCAGGTATCTTGCTTCTGTGAATACAGTAACGATGAAACAAGTTGATAACGCCTTGAAGATTGCTATGGAGTTGGATTAACAAAACTTTGGCAGCGGTGTCTCTGTATCCCTTCAATCTTGACAGAGAGTGAGAACAATGAAAGAAAAGCTTCCCCCTGTTCACTTCGTTCAGCAGTTTACTTCGTAAACCGCTTTTTGACACACCAGAGGAGGAGGACGAATTTTGGCAAACGCACAGTCCACTGGATTTTGAACATGAAGACGTCGGTGTCCCCGCGCCGCGAAAGTTCGCCCGGAACGCGCAATCAATTGCGCTACTACAATTTGAGATTGACCTTGCGACTCAGTTTGCAGGAGCGGGAATTGTTGAATCGCATCGCTGAACGAATAGGGAAACAACCAACAAACTTAGCGTTGCATTACATCAAGTCCGGTCTACGTGCCGATTTTGAACGTCTGACTGCAAATGAATGAACACCGACGGTGCTTTTACCTCTTCACCCCTTTATCTTTGGTTGAGCCGAATACTCAACACCACAATTCTTGCCATCACAACCACCAACACCACGAACAACAGTGCGCTACTGCTGATCAAATTGGTAGAGCTACAAATTTGCCAGTTTCTATTGCCAGTTGCTTAAATATTCAAGCCGGTTCACCATTTCTTCGGCGGATAAAACAGACATCAGATTTAAACAACGCTTTACAACGGCACCGATATGAACTTGAGCAGATACGATGATGCCATAATGATTTCTTCCAGTAGCTAAGCATTCGTAATGCATGCGCGGAAAATCATCAATATTGAATGTCAAAATTGTTCGTCCCTGCGATATTGCAAATTCTAATTGCTGATTGTCAGATAATCCTAAATTCCCTGCTTCAGGTGTAGATAATACATCATACGTGCGACGGCGAAGCTGAGGAGCAACCTGCCCAAACATATCCTCATCAGTATACAGTTTGATTTTGCTCATTTTTTTATGGTTTCCGTTGGTGGATATAACTTCATCAAATTTTCTTCAGAATTTTTTTCTATATCTGCTTCGATTTCTTCCTGATGCTCAAAGTAGTAGGCTAACGCCGCGCAAATTTGCTGTGGTTTTAAATGTGGATAGCTATCGAAGATCTCATCCAATGTCATTCCTAATTTGAAGCATCCAGCTATAGTGCGGACAGGTGTGCGAGTGCCTCTGATAATAGGTCTTCCACCGCAAATACCTTTAGTTTGAGTAATATATTCATGATTCAAACTCATTGTCGATTTCATCCTCCTTCCGCTGTCAACGGATTTATTAAACGGATTAAGCGGATTACGATATAAGCAAACTCAATCTGTTTAATCCGTTAACCTAATCCGCTGACAGTCCTTCCTTTCCTTCCATCCTTCCAGTCATCAAGGGAATCGAGTGGTAAGATAGGAGAAATAGTTCCTCAAAATCCCTCTTTACCTTCGACTCAGCCGGATACTCAACACCGCAATCCCTGCAATCAAAATCACCAATGCTATGACCAACAGCGCGCTGCCTGTCAAGGATGCTTTCGCGGCGATATGAATGCGGATGGTTTTTTCCATAGCCTCTACTTTGCGGTTATCGACTGTGCATTCGGCGTTCATTTTTGCTTCATAATCACCCGGCGTCACTTTTTCTGGCGGAATGAGGAGGATTTGAATCTCCCGTTCCTCTTGACGCTTCAAAGATTTAACAACTTCAGGGCTAATCTGTTCCTGCCAATCTGTCTGGGGTTCGACGATGATGCGGATATCGCTTAAATCCCGCGTGCCCGTATTTTTCAACGTGGCTTTCATTTCTACTCGTTCGCCCGTTTTGATGTCATAACCTAAGTTTGTAGAGGTTAGTTCGATTTCAGGCACGCCTCTGGGGATGAGCTGGAGTTGTTCTTTTCCACCCACAAGTTCCGAAAATTCTTTTTGGGTCAGATTCATTCTGTTATCCGGCCCGTATCTTTCAGCTTCTAAATCATCCAATACAGCGACAAAAAAAACCATCGCTTTGTCCAGCAGATTGATGTCCAACTCCTCTGGAATATACACAACCAATGAAAGATTGCGCCGAGGCTTCGCTTGGGTGAATTTCACCTGTGAGATGCGAGATTGGGATTCGGGGTCGATAAATTCAAAAGATAGTTGTTCTAATAGATTGATGACCCGCAAAGTGAAAGTTTTTTCGTTCTCCGCCAACCGATTTAATGCAAGGTCATAAGTGACGCTGGCGCCCAAATATCCTTCCTGAGAGAACTGCATCGAGCTTATATCGACGATATCCACAGAAGATTCTTTCTGCAGATAGACTTTTCGCTCATCATTTAAAACATCCGCATACTGCAACACCACAGTCACTTCATCGACATCCTTCTGCAATTGGAATTCCAAAGATGCGGTCTGATTATATGAAAGCACATCAATGACGACATCATACGGCTGGGCGATAATCGTCCCACTCTCGTCCTTGAGAGAAACATAGATGGAACGCAGTTCGTTTAAGGCGGCAATCTCCTCCGTTGTAGCGGACGCATGCGGCATCTCTTTGGAGGTATTCTGCAAAGTAATCTGAACCATCATCTGCTCGCCTTTGCGATATTTCTTGGCGCTTATTATCGACAAGTGGCGGGTGTCCGGTTCTAAATATAGATGAAGTTTTGATTCGCTATTGAGATAGCGCATGGCGACGATGATGCTATCGACTTTCTTGCGCAATTCAAAATCCAGTGGAATCTCTTGCTGATATTTCATGGTGTCGATAGTTACCTCATAGGGCAGACCGATAATCGCGCCCATTTCATCTTGAATGGAGACGCGGATGTTGTTTAGCTCGGTGGCGTAAGTGCTGGCGCTCTCTGGTGATTGGTGATTGGTGATTGGTGATTGGT
>DTYX01000355.1 GCA_012961655.1 Candidatus Poribacteria bacterium | reverse complement strand
GCGGAATGGATGCAAGAACAGATGATGAAGGGATATTGCATCACTGACCCGTTGGCGGAGATTCTCCACGAAAGACAGAGTTAATTTTAATCGTAAGATTCCAATATCGTTCACTGGAGGGAATTAATTAGAAGTAGGACCGACCTAAATTTCATTTCCAAGTGCTCTGGGAAAGAGAAAAAGTAAGGGTTGACTTTGTCCATTAATTGAGCTATAATAATAAAGAATACTTACTTCACCTTAGAACGTCGTAAGTCGCCACTTCCAGCTAGCTACACTGTCTATTTGGGAGACAAGGTGATTAACTGTTTCAGCTATCAGATATTGAAACTATGGGAATATGAAAAAGAGATAAGGGCTGGTAAATTCCCAGCTTTGGCGCCGTTATTAGCGATGCTCGTTGAGAATCCGACAGAGGAAACGTTAATTGAAGAAAGAGAATTGATATTGCAAGAGAAGGACGAGAGAAAACGCGCGCATCTGCTCGCTGCAGCAGTTACGATAGCGTCGCGTTATTTTGAGAGGGATTTTTTGTGGGAATTTTTGAGTTCTCTAAAATCTGATATAAGGAGGTGTAAATGATGAAGAGGATATTCGCTTTCATCAGCGTTTTGGCGCTAGTTTCCGTTATGGCTCTTCCTAGTATGGCGGGGAAGCCGCACAAACATCCCAAAACCGATGAACCTCTTGTGATAGACTGCTTCAAAGGCACGCCTAAAGCGATCGACGGCAAGCTGAATGATTGGATGCTCAATCACATGACCCCGGCGGTACTTGACACGAAAGAGCAGATATTCCCTGGCGTCGCGCCGGCTGCTGCCGGTTGGAATGGTCCCAAAGATAGCAGCGGGGAGTTTTATCTTCTATGGGATGATAAGAACATCTATCTTGGCGTGGTGATGAAGGACGATAAGCTGGTCATAACGCAAGCCGGCGGCAATATATGGAGAACGGACTGCATCGAGATATTCTTCAGTACAACGAACGCCGTGGGAGGGCATGCTGAACACTATCAGTACGGCTTCACAGCCAATGACCAAAGATGGAACTGGTGCAACATGGATGGCGCCGGGCAAAGGGAGCCCGATTATCTCGAGATAAAATCCACCAAAACCGGCGATGGATATATCTGTGAGGCAGCCATCGAATACGCGCAGATGAAATCCCTCGATTTCAAAGTTGGAGAAGCCATCGGCTTCCACCCTGTTTTCGATGACGCCGATAACGGCCAAAGGAAGCTCCAGATGACCTGGACTGGACTTGAGGCTCACGACCAGAGCCAGGGTTTTGGGCAGATTATACTTTCGGACGAGTCGGCTGCCGTGAGGGCTATAGGCAAAGTCGCGGAGACGTGGGGCTCGATTAAAACCCTTCGTTGAAGAGATGTAGCTCTAACAATTTTTTAATGTTCAAAAGATAAATTGCTTTGTCGCTTCGTCTCATCACAATGACCTTTTTCGCCATCGCGGTGAGACGAAGTGACAGGTGAAATGCGAGGGCAGCGGAGTAAAACAATTCAATGTTACTTCTTACGATGACTAAGTGCTTTGTATTCCCAAAAGTGAATTCATCTATACAGCGGTAAAACGATTTTCAATGCGAACCTATGCCGCGTTTTTTCGGCGTTTGGCTCTCCATAGATGAAGAACACATCCATCCCCCTTCGCACCGCCTGCCTGAACATCAGGTTGACATTCGCGTTACCCCCGCGTGCGACTATTCTGGCGCCTAATCCGCGTTCATCGGTGATAGTGTAATTTGTCGAGAAGACAATCTGCCAATGGGGAAGATTCGGCTGACTGCTCAGGTGCATGTATTCCACATTCAATCTGAATGCCAAGTCATCGGTTATATCAAATCCCTGGCTCAAGTTTGTATAAACATAATTTCCGCCAGCTTTTCTGCCCAAGTTGAGGGAAGCTCCTCCGCTACGGTGTGATACTTCAGCAGTGAAAAAGGGATTGCCATTTCCGCTGTCCAGCCATCGGGCTGGAGCTTTGCAGCCGCTTGCCAGTCGCCTATCCATTCGATTTTTGTGCCTGTCCCGCCGGCGATATTCTCCTTTTGAGTGCCTCTCGCTGTCACATCAAACCATGATATATCTCCATGTGAATGATATGAATCGAAATCCACTCCGACGAAATCATCGCTCCAGATGTCTCCACCGCGTTTTCTCTCCTGCCGGCTGATGATTTCCGGTCTTGAATCCACGCATTTAAAGGCTACGTAGATATTTTCTCCATCATAAGCTATCCATGCCGTAGTCGACTCGGTAGCGGGCACACCTTTTGAGGTGTCGTAAAAATCATTTACACTGGGCGCTTCCTCCCAGCAACTGTCATCCAACTCCCCATCAATGACAGGCGGAGCAGAAAAAAATACTGCTGGTATTACAGACCCGACTTCGTCGGGATGTTCCACCTGTTCAGTCGCATGCGCTAAAAGAGACAGAAAGATGAATAGGAAAGCAGAGCAGGTTATAACTCTTCCCATTGACCGTCCTCCTTATCCGTTCGTAGTAGTGCAGATATTGCGTCCATTCGTAGTAGCGTAACTTATTGCGCCGTTTGCGGTAGCGCATTGCGCAAGGAAGTTGAGCTACACTTTTTAAGTCTAACCGCCTCCCAGAAATAGATGAGTAATATAATATTATACCTCTCTAAAAGTTTTCTCTTGACATAATCGATTTTATATAATATAATATT
>DTYX01000354.1 GCA_012961655.1 Candidatus Poribacteria bacterium | reverse complement strand
GGAAAGAGGAGAAGGATCTGTCGGATTTGTTCGTGCAGTGGAACGGCTACGCATACGGGAAAAACAATTTTGGTGCATGCCACTTCCAAAAAACAAACATTATAAAAGATTCGTAGATTTCAGCTAACGGGAGCAGGCTCGCTTTGCCCAAATCCGCGGATGTATTTGCCTGGGCGTTTACCACAGCTTCAAACAGTGCCGCCGCGGCGTCGTATTCGCCGAGCAATTTATGGACGACCGCTTTGTGATAGCGGACATTATCGAGCAATTCCGCGGGAAACTTCCACCCCTCCATCCCTTCGCTTCGCTCAAGGGCAGGTCTTCCATCCTTCCATTCCCCCGATTCTGCTTTCGCTAAAACGGCGTCATAATTCCCTACGGATTTGCGCAACAATTCATCCTTCGCCTCCGCTGTCGCGTTTTCGCCCATTCTAAGATAGCAAAAACCCAATCGCGCCATAAGGCGGAAATATTCCTCATCAGTGGCTTTTTGCCAAATTTTGAGCGTTCGTTCATAGACTTCGGCGGCTTTTTGGTAATCGCCATCACTGTTCGCCGCCTCAAACAAGATATCGGCTGCTTGCGAAAGAGCAGACGCATCATCTGTGATAGTCGCGATCTTTGCGAGTTGAGACGCCGCTTCAACGGATTTTTCCCTATCTCCCAATTTTTGCCAGAATACCGCTTCGCCATACAGCGCGTCTTTTTCGATAGCGCGGCGCAATTTTTCATCCGCCAAAGAGGCGCTTGCGCGGCGGGCATCCTGATAGGCTTGCAGAATTCGCCGATATTCTTCATCTGGGCGCGGTGTATTGTAGTCTTCATCGGCGTAAGCCTCCGCCAATTGCAATTTCGCCAGCGCTATTCGAGTTTTGGCGCGCTCGATTAACTCATCGTCTGTCAAATTGTCCAACGCGCTCTCATAGCCTTTTATCGCCCGTTGATATGCGGTGATGGCGTTTTTATAATCTCTTTTCCCAAAACTGATTTCGCCGATGTTATATGAAGCATCCGCCCCCCATCTGGCGTTTGGATTGAGTTTAAGGGCTTCTTTATATGCGTCCCGCGCCTGTTTCTGTTTCTCAGAAGCGAGCAAACTTTCACCCCATTTAAAATAGATATCGCCGCGCGATTTATCGTCCCAATTTTTCTCAGCGTATCGGATGGCGATTCGGTAATTTTCTTCCGCGTCAGCCCATCTTTTATCGCGCGCATAGATATCTCCTATAGCCAAATGCCCGGTCGCAAGCAAATTATCCTCGCCTTCAGCGGTGGATACCAATCGCTTATACCAGTCGAGCGCGGCTGGATAATCCTTCAGTTGCAGATAGCAGTACGCGACTTCGGCGATGGCTTCCGTCATCTTTGAGGTGTTCCTCTCTTCTGGCAATTGCTGCAAATATTCCACCGCTTTGCGCAATTTTGGAACGGCGCCTTGATAATCCTCGCCCCGCATCGCCAACCGTCCCAATTGAAGATAAGCGGACGCCACTATCCCTTGACCCTCCTCGTCCTTCGGATTAAACTTCAGCAAAGCCGTAAAAGTCTGTTCCGCCATCTGTTTCCGAGAATCCGGAATGTTCAGATAACTCATCGCCAAAATGTATTGCGCGCGCAGTTGAACGTCCGGGGCAGGATTTAACTCCATAGACAATTTACAGTCATCAATCGCCTTTGCGTATCTCCCTAATTGATAGTAGGTAAGCCCGCGATGGTAATATACGTTAGCCAGTCCTTGTTTAACCTTCCTCCGCTTCTTTTTGGCGGCGAACTGTTTGATAATCGCGCTATAAAGCGCCAATGCCTTGTGGTAATTCCCCGCTTTGAAATATAACCTGCCTAATTCAAACTGCGCCTCAATCCGTTCATTCGGGGTAGAGTTGGGATTTTTAATCACGCCTTCAAGTTGTCTTATTTTCCCCTTAGGTGCTCGTTTAGGCGCTTTCGCTCTTTCCTCGCTCACGGAGATAGTTTTGCGCGCCTTCCGCTCTTCAATTGGAGGCTTTTCCCCTTTAGAAATATCGGCTTTCGGCGATTCGATTTTAGCGCAAGCAGATGAGTTCTCCGATTTAGTCTGGATTCGTTCCGCAAAGGAAGATGTGGACGCTTGGTGAACCGCATCTGCTGGCAAACTGGATTCGCTAACTTTCTTTTTCATAACTTCAGGTTTCTGACCCTCCGATGGCGTTTGCCGATGTTTCGCGATGGATTTAGATTGAGTGAACTCGTCGGGGTTATTTAGCGAAATGCGGGATTGTTCTTTAAATTCCGAATTCAAATTGGCGACATTTGGATTTGGCATAATATTATCGCTGAGTATCGGATGCGCGGTTTTATGGTTGGATAAAACGCCGTATCCTTGTCCCGTGATTGTATTGTACCTGATAATGGGATTTGACCTCAGACCAACGACAATCCCGGCGCGCTTGCTGTTGAGGATTTTGTTCCTCGCTATTCTCGGCGAAGATTCCTCGCAGTAGATTCCGTAACCGACAGCAACATTTGCTGGCTTGAAAGTAATGGTGTTGTTTTCGATGGACGCTGATGATTGAAAAATTCCGATACCAGCTTTTGAACTATCCGAAATCGTGTTCTCAACGATGATGGGATAGGCGTCATTTTCCAGTCGAATGCCGTATTCGCCGCCAGCAATCGAATTTCCCTTTATCATCGGGTCTGAACCGTTGCAACTTACGCCAAGGCGGTTGTCGATAAGTCGGTTTGATTCGAGCGTTGATTTTGAACCCTCGGTGAGAATTATCGCGGCGTTTCGGCTTTTTTGGATGACATTTCCTTTGATACTTGCTGGAAAACTATCTTTTATAAAGATACCCACATTTAAGCTGTTGAGTTCGTTATCCTCGATCTTCGGGTTGGATTCTTTGCAGTAGATGCCGATATTGGCTTCGGAGATGGTATTTCCGACAACGCTTCCCGCGGAAGAATTCCAGAAACTAATTGCGGCGGAAGTCATTTGTCGAATCTCATTGTGAACGACGGTAACATCGGATGAATCAGCTAAAATCCCATTACGCGCCTTTTCGACCCACGAATATTTAATGATGGAATTGCCACCTTGAGCATCATCAAAAACGATGCCGCCCCATCTTTTCAACTTTTGAGACGTAAATTGTATCGGGTTATTTTTTTTGCCTGAAGAGATTAGGACGCCTTTGACGCGTAATTCGACGCCTGGCGCAAATCTCAGAACAGCCCCCGGCGCAATTTTTAAGACATCGGGAGAGGTGCGATTGGCGATGGTAACATCGATGTGAATGAGATAACTGCCATCATCAGCGCGTTCAACATCTTCCGTAACCGCGTCCAATGTTTCAAGGGTGTAGCGCGTGCCATCGCCTGCAGAGACAAAACCCCATAAAGGTATCGTGATGTTACAAAAAATATAAGCAATTACAGTGAAACAGAAATAGTGTAAAAAAACACGTTTCATGTTCAATCACTCCTATGTCATATTTCTATAACCTGTAAACACATCTCTGATAAATATGCTTCACCCGCGTAAAACGTGATACGTAATGCGTGATACGTGATACACAGTACGCAATATGCACTCAGCAAGCCTTATGTCAAATTATCAAAAACTTGTTTACATTATATTCTATAACCCTTTTCTACTCAGAAGACGTCTTAAAGCGTAAAGCCAAGAGATTCACCCTAACAGGAAAACATAGAGGGAAAAAACATGATGAAAGCAATATTGTACACCGATGGCGGCGCTTCACCATCAGAATCTTATGCAAGTTGGATCCTTTTTAATGAACAATTAGAGCCCCTTACCCCGATTTTTAAGGTCTCGTTGCCCCAGGACACAACCAGCAATGAAGCGGAATATCATGCCATAATTCAAGGGATTCAATATGTTCAATCAAAGGGATACGAACTTATTGAAATACGTTCAGATAGCAAACTTATCATCAATCAAATAACCGGAGCATGGCATGTCCGCATGCCCAATCTTCTGCCGCTATACCATAAAGCTCGTCAATTGGTCGGCGATGTTCGACTGGCGCACGTCAATAGTAAAAGCAATCAGGCTGACCCGAAAGGTAAATCCAAATATGTCCAGGATTTCGAGGTGAAGGGTTTGAGCAAAACTGTAATTAGTGCTTCAACATCATCAAAAGATTCAGCGAATATGCACCCTATCGATGAAATTCTCAAGCAATTCTCAGAGGATTATAAAAAGGCATCGCCAAAAGCGCAAAAGAAAGCGATGGCGTTATTGGTAGAAGCTATTAATATCCTGCGCTCGAAGAGCTCCGATTCCGCTAAATGGGTATAATGCATAGAAGCGAGTTTTTTTGAAAAATTCGGTTTCTGATTCCTGAATATCTATAGCATTTTAGCAAAAATCAAAGAAAAATACAAGGGAAAGATTAACAAAAGCATTTGCAGTAATGTTACAAATATATTATAATTTGAAAAAACGGAAGGTAAAAATTATGGAGAAAGTTAAACCGCTTGAATGCATCATAATTAACCCAAAAGTGATGGTTGGGAAACCGGTCATTAGGGGAACGCGGTTGACTGTACTGCTTTGTTAAATGTATTTTGATAAAGATAATTAGCCACGGATACACACGGATAACAGTAAAAATCAGTGTTTAATCGGTGTTAATCCGTGGCTATGGCAAAAGTAAAAGCCTTAATTTTGCGTATCGGTGGACATCACTTCTTCGAATCCGCAGCCATTATCAACGATTTTTTGTCCGCCACGGATACAATTGAGCCCGTCATGTCAGAAGATGCAGCCATTTTGGCATCGCCCGACCTGGCGACTTATGATGTCTGTATCTACGGCGGAGGATTTAGACTCGGCGATAAGGATACGTTCACCGAAGAGCAGGAAAAAGCTCTGCTGTCTTTTGTCAACGGCGGAAAGGGATTTGTCGGGACGCATGGCGCTGCTTGGTATACAATGATAACCGGTCCAATATTGATGGGCGCGTAATGGCCCAGATTTGTGATACGCTAAATATTTCCGTTGGTGAATTATTTGAAGTAATTGCGGATGAATCTGAACTGACAACTTCAACAGCAGAAATCTATCTCATTGCTGATTGATACACAAAAACATTATTTTATCCGAGAAAGGAGAACAAAATGAAAGTTTTAATAGTTTTGGGAAGTAGAAATCCACAAGGGCAAACAGCAAGAGCCGCCGATGCATTACTTCAAGGCGTGACAGATGAGGGAAGCCAAGGTGAACGGGTATTTCTGCCCAAAATGAAGATTGAGAGCTGCCGCCAATGTGAAGATAGCGGTTGGGGCATCTGCCGAACTGAAGGCAAATGCGTCATCGAGGACGACTTTGCCGCGATTGTTGGCCAAATTAGGGATGCCGATGCTGTCGTCTTTGCCAACCCGGTTTACTTCAGCGATTTGAGCGAAAGCATGCGCGCTTTCACCGACCGTCTGCGTCGGACCTGTATGCACGAAGCTGGCAGAGATAAAATCGCCGACAAACCCGCAATCGGCATCTGTGTCGCAGGTGGCGGCGGAGGAGGCGCGCCGGCGTGCGCGGTCAGCCTGGAAAAAGTTCTGCAGAGATGTGGTTTTGACGTCGTGGATATGATTCCAGCCCGCCGGCAGAATCTGGACATGAAAGTGAATATTCTCGAAATTACGGGCAAATGGCTGACGACTTGTCCGTCGTCAGGATGAGATTCGGAAAAAAATCAACCGTAAGTAAGTTAGAAAAATGATATTCACGTTTTACGCATTACGTATCACGTGTCTTACACACCATTATGATGGGAAATTTCAATCCTAAATTCAGTATTAGGGAGTATATTGATGATTTCGTTTCTTATATTATCTTCGGTATTCTCCACCTCGAACCTCGTTCCAAACAGCGACTTCGAGGCGGGGCTTTCGCAACTTACTTTGAATAACACCGCCATATCGGTAACGCTTCACACATCCGATGGAACGTTGTCGGTGTTCGACAAACGCACGGGGCAAACTTGGAGCCAACATTATTTGGCGCAGGATGTAATCATTAAAAGCGCCGTTCGTAGTGAGACGATTCATCGCCGTCGCCGCAATGAATCACACCAAACTGACGATAAAATCGAAATGAATCTGTTTCACGCTCCATCTGGATTGGATTTAAAAGCTGTCCTGTCGCTTGACGGCGACCTGCCGGAATTTACGGTCGAGCTATTGGCGGATGGAGAACTTTCCGAGCCCCTCAGATTCCCACATCCGTTTGTGACTGAACCGGGCACATATCTCGTCGTGCCGATGAACGAGGGGATTTCATATTCAGTGGAGGATGAAGCTGTATCTCCGATGAGGCTAATCGCATACGGAGGACACGGAATCTGCATGGCTTTCTGGGGTGTTACCGATGGCGAACAGGGATATATGGCGATAATAGAAACTCCAGACGATGCCGCTATCCGTATAGACAGACTGGACGGCAAACTCTGCATCGCTCCAGAATGGGATTCTCAGAAGGGCAAATTCGGCTATGATTCCCCCCTTTGTAAAGGGGGCCAGGGGGATTTCTATACACGCCGTCTGCGCTACATTTTCCTCGATAAAGGCGGGCATGTGGCAATCTGCAAGAGATACCGGGCTTACTCGAAGAAAATAGGCGTTTTCAAAACGCTCGAACAAAAACGGACGGAGAACCCGAACGTGGACCTGCTTATCGGCGCGGTGAACGTCTGGCGCTGGGAACGGGATGCGCTTGCCATCGTCCGCGAGATGAAGTCGCTCGGAATTGAGCATATAATCTGGAGCCACCGGGAAAAGCCTGAGGTGATACGAGCGATGAATGAGATGGGAATCCTCACGAGTCGATACGACATCTACCAGGATGTGATGAACCCCGAAAACTTCAAATTCCTCCGTGGCGTCCATCCCGACTGGCCCACAGAGGCGTGGCCGAAGGATATTATACTCGGTCCCGATGGCGACTGGATAAAAGGTTGGCGCGTTAAGGGAAAGGACGGCAATTGGTATCCCTGCGGCGTGCTCTGCGATAAGCAGGCGCTCAAATACGCCCAAAAACGCATCCCCGATGAGTTGAAAACCCATCCATACCGCTGTCGATTCATAGACACCACTACCGCGACGCCGTGGCGCGAGTGCTATAATCCCGACCACCCAATGACGAGAAGCGAAAGCCGCCATTGGAAGATGGAGCTTTTGAGATATGTTTCGGAGGAGATGAAGCTGGTGACAGGCAGTGAGACAGGACACGACGCGGCGGTTCCTTATGTTCATTACTTTGAGGGTATGTTGAGTCTCGGACCATACAGAGTCCCCGACGCCGGTCGCGACATGCTCAAAATCTGGGATGAGGCGCCTGCGCGCGTGGTGAAGTTCCAGATGGGACACAACTATCGCCTCCCGCTCTGGGAATTGGTCTATCACGACTGCGTCGTAGCGCAATGGTATTGGGGCGATTACAACAACAAGATTCCCGCGCTGTGGGACAAGCGCGACCTGTTCAACATCCTCTACGGCACGCCGCCGATGTTCATGTTCAACCGTGAAATATGGGAGAGGAACAAGGAGCGTTTCGTCCAGAGCTACAGGAACGTCTGTCCGATAGCCCGCGCGGTTGGATATGCCGAGATGACCGACCATCGCTTTCTCACAGTCGACCGAAGCGTCCAGCAGACGGTCTTCTCAAACGGAGTCGTCATCACCGTCAACTTCGGCAATATTCTCTATCGTTTTCCTGATGGTACAGAGATTGCGCCTATGGGATTCCATTTGGCTGGGTTTGAAAATTAGGTGACTACACGATGAGCCGGATCCGATTGGAAAAATTTATTGCAGAAATTTGTTCGCTGGCAAAAGATATATGTTCAGATGCAGAAATTACGGTTTCTCATCAAGAAAAGAGGTGACAAATCATGAAAGCCTTAACTCTTATTCTGTTCTTCGCCTTCATGAGCACGCTCTGTGAAGGCGAGGTCTACCCATACCGCTGGGTCTATGTCTCAAGGTCGCTCCGCAGGGATAGCGATGTGGAGGATATAAAACGGATAGTCAAAACCGTGTCTGAACATGGTCTGAACGGCATGGTGCTCGCCGCTGGGCTTGACAGACTTGACTTGCAGCCGATGGATTATTTTAGAAGGCTGGAAGAGGTAAAACAGATTTCCAAGACTTGTTGTCCCAGCGAAACAGCCAGATTTTTCAGGGAATCCACTTCAGCCTTTTTGCCTTTCACCAGTTTTTCAAGCTCCGGAAACCGTTTGCCAATAGGCGTTACCGCGCCGGAGGCAATGCGGATGTCGCTAATAATTTCTCCGTTCAGACGCAAAAGTACTGCCAGAGTAATCCGGCTGATGGAAACGCCTCTGCGACGCCCCAGTTTGTAAAATTCCCCTCTGTAATTTTCTGGTAGCTCGGGCAAAATAATTTCTTTAACCACTTCTTCCGGTTTCAGTTGTGTTTTGTAAGGTTTTAGCAAAAAATCAGCCAAAGGCAGTCTTCGTGTATTATGTAGAGATTGAACCACGATTTCAGCATCGTAAACCATTAGTGGAGGCACAGAATCAGCACAGGGCGCATTG
>DTYX01000353.1 GCA_012961655.1 Candidatus Poribacteria bacterium | reverse complement strand
GTATACTGCTCTAACAGTTCGCGCACCTGCTCCAAAGTAAAGTTAGAGAGCATGAATTCATCCTGGATATTAAACGGAGAGATGCTCCTATCGTAGTTCAGTTGTGTGATGCTTTTGACACCGACGATACCTACGCTGTATGGACATCGATTCGCATCCCCAGAGAGATAGATTTTGCGAAGAGTATACAGGAAATCGCTCAACGCCTCTCGGGGAATACCATCAAACTCATCAATAATGATTGCGACCGTCCGATTCCCAAGATGTGAAGCAAGTTCTTTCAGAAACGGTTGAAGTGAAAAGTGGTCTTTCAGAGGATAGTTTTCTAAAAACTGTTGGAATTTCCCATCAATGGTGGATTTCCGTCGTTGGAACTCCTTAAGAATCTCTTCATGAATATCGCGTCGCAAGCAATCATAAAACATTTCAATACTGGCATTTCTGTAAATCTCGAAGTCGAGTTGAATTGGGAAATAGGTAGAATCTTCCGTCGTCAGCGCATCTAATGTCCACCGGAAGAACGTCGTTTTTCCCGTCTGGCGTGGGGCGAAGATGACGACATAGCGACCTTTTTTGATGCGTTCGACTAAATCGGCAACCTCCGCCGTGCGCGAGACGACATAATTGCGGTCTTTGGAGACAGGTCCACGGGTTTCAAAAGTACGTCTTTGGGGTTGCATCGGTAAAACACCTCCTGCGTAAAGGGTGATTGAGAACGCCAGTTGAGTTGCGGAAACCTGGCATCGTTAGGTTCTGACAGGCGCATGAAGCCATTCCGCAAAGCGGTGAATCCCTCGGAATCTTCCGCTATACTTGACTGTACTGTATTAGTATAACCTAAGAGTCATCCGATGTCAATAGGGAGATTAGTATGAGGGTGTGGAAAGAATTTGTCAGTATCACTCAATTCGGTTCTGAATGAACTTTTCCCGTTTCTCAGAAGCGGAACAGACAATATTGCATGCGGTGAGCATGTTTTTCGAAGTACAAAGCCTCGGTGTGAAGTTCCGTAACTACTGTTGGATTCAGTTTTTGAATCCGGGTTGCCACCTTCTTTATCTTGCCTGCAAAGAGGTAATCCTCAGTCTTTTTCACCCATCGTTGTATCGGCTTGTCGTTTCCCTCCCCATGGGCATCAATTTAAGGCTGAAAACCGAGTGACAAAGGGGGGAGATTGACACTCCCAAGGCAGCGGCTGTCTGAGTCAGTTCTTCCAGACTACTAGATGGGTTGGCAAGCCAACCAAATACAAGCGTTTGGACAAAATTAGAGCCATTCAGTTTTCTTTCTCGCTTTATAAAATCGCTCTCATATCTATGGTTCTCAATCTCTGAGACGACAATCTGGAAATGATACTTGGAATGATTGCTTTCCTACCCAATTGATTTAAAGCACCGACATCGGGTCGATGTTCGCCAGCACATCCACGTTTCCTCGATTAACAGATGGTGGCGCGGTTTTTAGAGATTGCTTGATGAGTTCTTGTAGTTGTTTCACGTCGGCGCATCTAAGCAGGAAATGCCAACGATATCTGTTTCTAACCTTTGCCAGCGGCGCAGGGGCTGGACCGCGGATTTGTATTTCTGGAAAGTTTGATTCTTTCAAAGTTTCCATCTGTTCGTTGAGTAAGTTAGCGGTTTGGATAACGAGGGATTCATCTTCGCCTCTGAGCAGAATGGAGGCGGCGTGCGAAAAGGGCGGATAGAGCAAGGCTTTGCGCAAGGCAACCTCTTCTTGATAAAATCTCCGATAGTCGTGTTCTTGTGCGGCCTGGATGCTGTAATGGTCGGGGTTGTAGGTCTGGACGATGACATCGCCGCCAAGGATACTTCTGCCTGAACGACCGGCGACCTGGGTAATCAGGTTAAAGGCGCGTTCGCCTGAGCGAAAATCGGGGAGATTTAAAGCGATATCGGCATTGATAACGCCTACAAGCGTAACGTTTGGAAAATCCAAACCTTTCGCTATCATCTGCGTGCCTACAAGGATGTCAAATTCGCCGTCTTTGAAGGCTTCGAGAATACTTTTGTGCGCTCCTTTGCGCGTTGTCGTGTCAGTATCCATCCGGGCAACCTTCGCTGCCGGGAAAGCTTTTTGAATCTCCATCTCGACCTTTTGCGTGCCCAAACCAAGGTATCGGATGTATGGACTGAAACAATCCGGGCATTCCTTGGGCGGCGGATATTTACGATTGCAATGATGACAGACCATCAATTTAGTGTCAAAATGGTAGGTCAAAGAGATGGCACACTGTTCACATCGTTCGACGTGTCCGCATTCTCTACAAAAGACATAGGTCGAAAAACCGCGCCGATTGAGAAATAGGATAACTTGCTGTCCCAATCTAAGTCGTTCTTCAACAGCGTCGCGGAGCCTTTCGGAAAAGATAGAACGATTATTTTTCTGCTTCAATTCGACGCGCATGTCGATAACTTCCACCGGCGGCATGGCAATGTCGTCCACGCGGGTTTTCAGATTCAGCAGGCGATATTCGCCTCGCGTCGCTTTATAGTAGGATTCCAACGATGGTGTGGCTGAGCCCAAAATGACGACGCAATTTGCCAACTCGGCGCGTTTGATGGCGACCTCTCTGGCATGGTATCGAGGCGGCGGTTCGTCCTGTTTGTACGTCGTTTCGTGTTCCTCGTCGATGACGATTAATCCCAAATTTTCGACCGGCGCGAAGATTGCGGAACGCGGGCCGACGACGATATCGACCTCGCCCGATTTCACCCGCCGCCACTGGTCATATCTTTCGCCGGGGGATAGTTGGCTATGCAGCACCGTAATTCTTGAAAGGAATCGAGAAGCGAATCGCGCCACCGTCTGCGGAGTCAAGGCGATTTCGGGAACAAGGACGATGGCGCGCTTGCCCCGTTTTAGCACTTCCACCATAACTTGCATATAAACTTCTGTCTTGCCGCTCCCCGTAACGCCGTGCAACAAAAAAACTTGTGGCGAATTTTGTTCGATTGCCGTTATGAGTTCTTTCAAGGCGTAAGCTTGTTCGGGAGTTGGCGTTAACGGTCGGCTGCTATCGAATTTTTCAGAGCCTAATGGGTCACGGATTACTTCGATTGATTCACAGGTGACCAGTCCTTTTTTTCCCAGCGCCCGAATGGTGTTGAGGTTTGTCCCCGCTCGTTTGGTTAGCTCTGAAGCTATCATCGGAGAATTGCCGACGCGATATTCAGAGATGAGAATTTTTAGTATTTGCGATTGCTTAGTAGCGCGGGGAGATATGGATTCCAACGCTTCTTGAATTTCCGCGACCGATTTGGCGAGCCTGACGGCAAGCGCGGTTTTCGGTTTGATACCTTTTTTTAATTCAGAACTTATGCGGATGAGACCTTTCGATTCCAACTGCGCTAAGGCAGTATAAAAACTCCGCTCGCCGACTCTCTTTTTCAGTTGAGCGACGGATATCGCGCCGTACTTCTGGAGAGCTTTTAGAATTTGCGTTTGGCGAGGCGCTTTCTTTTGCAATGCTGTTAAAATTTCATTTTGACCTTCCGATATCAGCAATTCAACTTTTCTTCTGCTGATTACGTTTACTCCCGCTGGTATCGCGCATTTGAGCGCTTCACCATGAGAAGAGAGATAGTATCCCGATATCCATTTGGTCAATTGGAGGAGTTCAGAGGAGAAGAACGGCTCATCGTCTAAACAATCCAAAATCGGCTTTATCTCAACATGGGCGGGAGTTTCCGGTGTATCGGTCAATTTTACGATTACGCCCTCCAACTCTCTCTTTTCGCCAAAAGGCGCTAACACTCGTACGCCCAAGCGCGCTTTTGAGTGAAATTCCTCTGGGAGCGAATAAGTGAAGGTTTGATTAATGGGAAGTGGAAAAGCGATATGTGCGTACACGCCCTAATCTTCACCTCAATTTCAACCAGAAAAATACTTTAGTTAGCATCAAGCCTATACCAATAAATCCCAGGGCTAAGCCAACTTGAGCCCATCGTTTTCCTGCAATTGGTGAAAGTCTTTTATTTATCGCTTTTAATTCCCAGAACCCAAGAATAATTGCCGTCGTGGAGATAACCGGCACTTGAAAAAGAAAGAGACCAACAAGTCCCAAGAACAGACATACCTTTGCCCTGATGCTCCCTCTCCGTCTGACAATATATCTCTTAGACATCCGCTGATGCACGTCGATAATCTCTTGGATGGTGTGGAACTGCCGTCGTGTTGGACGAGTTTTGGCTTGAGTTTCAGATGGCGAATCTTGTCTGAGATGCGGCGGCAGTTCTTTTTCCGAGAGAATTTCATCCGGGGTGATTGTCTTCTCCGTTGATTCCGCTTCTGATTCATCAATAATGACGACAGAATCTATAGTTACCGTAAGCCGAAGGCGTCGGTTGCTTCTTGCAGATTTTGGCTTTTGGGATACCATAATAATTCGCCGCTAATAATCGCAGGTAGGAATACCTGCGCCACATAGTTATAATTTACCTAACTCTGCCATGATTTTCTGGGCATCTGTCCAAACTGGACGCTTTGCGCTTTCATTCCGCAAAAGGTAGGCGGGATGAAAAGTTGGCATTACCTTGATGCCGTTGTACAGATAAAATCGCCCTCGCATTCGCGTAATGCCTTCGTTGGAATTAATCAGAGCATGCGCCGCATGCGCTCCGAGGGCGCAGATGACTTTCGGTTTGATAATTCCCAATTGTCTGGTCAAAAACGGTTTACAATGATTGATTTCGTTCGGCGACGGGTCGCGGTTATTTGGCGGACGACATTTTAACACGTTTGCGATATAGACTTCCTCACGCGTAAACTTCATCGCCTCAATTATCTTAGTCAACAATTGTCCCGCCGTTCCGACAAAAGGGCGTCCTTGTTGGTCCTCTTCGCTGCCGGGCGCTTCGCCTATGAAGACCAAATCGGCGTTCTCGTCCCCTTCGCCGAAAACTACGTTCTGCCGTGTTTTATGCAATTCACATCGGGTACATGCTATCGCCTCGGCGCGCAGTTCCTCCATTGTCATCTTGCCGAATGGCGCAGTTGACTCTAAAAATCCAAGTTCTAATTGTTCTGCTACGTATTCTTTCATATTGGCAACGACTTTTAAGTATTCATGGATGATGTTATTTAGTTCTGGCATGGTTGTTAATTCTGAGTGTCAATATTATCTGCGGCTCTTGTCGCTCTGCCTGAAAATAGTAAAACTTTAGATAATAATTTCAAGCCTTTTGCCTACAAGAGATTCCTTTCTGCCTTGAGACGGAGAACCTGTTCTAACGTCATCAAGGGGGCATTAAAATGTGGTACATCTAAGGCAACATGGAGAGGCTCCGGCGGTTTCCCTTCTTGATAGAGCTTGAAAAAGGTTTTTGAGTCAAGATGGTATTTGGCTTCCAAATCTTGAATTTTTTTCTCCAGCATCTCATCAGTGAGTTCTACCCACTCAAGGATGAATCCCGAATCTTTCTCTCCCTGGTTGGTCTTCAACTCCACAGCTACGTCCTCACCTTTTTGTCCATACAGGTATCTGTATGTTATGCTTTTCCAATGCAGTATCCAACCAGGATGCCATCTCATCATCTACAGTAAGAACAATATTTAGATTTCTCATCTCTGACTACTCCTTCTAAATCTTCCTATACATCGCAAGTTGCTATTCTCGTTGAATAATTTGCAACGCTTCTTTTGAGTTTTGGCAGTTTCTCAGTTTTTTTCTGATTGCTTCATCGTTTAACAGGTTTGCGACGCTGGCGAGGGTTCTGATATGCTCTTGCAAAGCTATGTGTGGGTAGACTAACAGGACTATCAGATACGTCGGTTGTCCGTCGATTGATTGGAAATCCAGTCCTGACTTACAGATGCCCAAAGCGGCGGTTATCTGTTTGACGACATCAGACGCGGCGTGTGGTATGGCGACGCCATCTTCTATGCCAGTGGTCATTTTGCGTTCTCGTTCGTATAATGCTTCGAGAAGTTCATTTTTGTCCTTTAAATCGACCTCTTTGGCTTTGACGAGAACATCAACTAAAGTTTCAATGGTTTTCCATTTATCCTGTTCACTTCGTTCAGCGGTTACTTCGTGAACCGCTGATTTTAAATCAACGACGATTAACTCTTCACGTAGGAGTTCTTTAAGATGCATGAGTTATTCAAACTTCTCCAATTCTTTCAAGAATTCTCCGATGAGATGTTCCTCCGGGACTGTTTTAATCTTCACCCCGTGTTTAAATATAACGCCCTTCCCTTTGCCTCCGGCTATTCCGATATCCGCTCCTTTCGCTTCACCTGGGCCGTTGACGACGCAACCCATCACCGCGATAGTTAGCGGCTTTTTGATATGTGCCGTTCTTCGTTCTATCTCATGGGCGATTTCAATTAAGTTAATCTGACACCGTCCGCATGTTGGACATGCGATGATATTCGGGCCATGAACGCGAAGATTTAATGATTTTAAGATTTCAAATCCGACTTTGACCTCTTCGACGGGGTCCTCTGTCAATGAAACTCGGATTGTGTCGCCGATGCCTTCATGAAGCAAGACACCGATACCGATAGCGGATTTTATCGTCCCGGAGAATTTCGTGCCCGCTTCAGTAACGCCGAGGTGCAACGGATATTCCGTCTGTTCCGCCATTAAATGATAACTGTCAATCATGTTGATGACATTTGAATCTTTAAGGGAGATGACGATATCGTAGAAATCCAGTCGTTCTAGAATTTTCACGTGTTTTTTCGCGCTTTCCACCAACGCTTCGGGGCAGTTGTGGCCGTATTTTTCGAGTAGTTCCTTTTCCAACGAACCGGCGTTCACTCCAATTCGAATCGGAATTCCTCTAGCTTTGGCGGCTTTTACAACCGCTTTGATACGGTCTTCGGAGCCGATATTACCTGGATTGAGGCGCAATTTGTCCACGCCGCTGTCAATCGCTCTTAATGCTAAACGATAGTCGAAGTGAATATCCGCCACCAGTGGAACGTTCATCTCCCGCTTGATAGCTTTAAGAGATTCAGCGGCCGCCATATTCGGCACAGCGACGCGTATGATTTCGCACCCGGCTGCTTCGAGGCGTTTAATCTGCGCGAGTGTCGCAGGCACATCCCTGGTGTCTGTGCTGGTCATCGACTGGACGGAGATGGGTGCGTTCGCTCCTATCGTTATGTCCCCAATTTTTACCTCGCGGGAGATTCGTCTGATAATCACAGGCATACTCCTTATGGAAAAAGAAAACAATTCCGAGTTCCTTTTAGGCTTCGAGGGAGGACCGCTCTAATCTCTCTAATCTTTCGTTAATAGTGGTCAGAGTTAATCTCTGTCAATTCAGCATTCATCCCACCCATTTGTTTAGCGACATCGGTTCTGACCTTTCCCAACTCCTCAATATAACTTTAACGCTTTCAGCGGATTAAACCGTAAGATTGCTTATCGCAACCCCCTAAATCGGTGAATGAAGTGAACAGATTAACAGATGACTTTCATAGCCATAATCCGTTAAATCCGTTTAAGAAATCCGTTGACAGTTTTTACCCGCGTCCGCTGAATATACGCAATACATCGTTCCATGTTATCAACATAAACAGAAATATTAATAGTCCGATTCCAACTTGCTGGATGATAATCTGCTTTCTCTGGCTGAGTGGTTTGCCACGAAGTTTTTCTAATCCAAACAGCAAAATCTGTCCACCATCGGCGATGGGAATTGGGAGAAGATTTACAATTGCTAAATTAACGCTGATGAATCCGATGATGTAAAGCATTCCGCTCGCTCCGGTTTTTACCACACTAGCTGTAATTTGTATTATGCCAACTGGTCCGCTGATGTATTTAGGGGAAATATCACGAAAAATTAGTTGTTTCAAAATAGTAAATACCTCTACTATCACAGAGAAACTTTTCTGAGCCCCTTTGCCCCATGCAGTGATAAAATTGTACTTCTGCAGGTCTACATGTTCAGTGAAATATATTCCGCCGATGTAATTTTTGAGAATTAAACCGAATTTGACGAATTCATCGTCGTTAAATTCCGGTATCAGATTAAACTCTTTTCCGCTCTTAAATGTCAAGTTAATAGGTTGTCCAGGGTTTTTCCTAGCTTCCTGTTCTATATCTTTGTAGCTTTTAATTGGTTTGCCATTAATCGATTGAATGATTTCATTTTTGGGAATGCCTGCTTTTTCCGCCTGGCTATTGTGTTGTACATCGACAACCATGATTTCAATAGCGGCTGGTATATTGACTGTATGAACAGTATCTCCGCGAATCAACTGTAGATGAATCTCTTCGCCAGAACTTTGCTCTATTTCAGTTAGTATATCCATCAGATGTCTTACGGGTTTCCCATTAATGGTTTGAACTATATCACCTAATTTTACATCTTCATTTTCTGGAAAACTATCAGATATATCGCCTATTTCTACGTTCATAGGTGGAGAAATACCTATCATGCCTACTTCGCCAATACCCTTTATTTTTTCTGATTGTGATTGCACCGTGATGTTTAGCTTTTTTCCATCTCGAAGTAGAAGGATATCCATCTCTTTATTAGGGTGTGTGGAAATCCATATACGTATATCATCAAAATTTTCGACTTTTCTTCCGTCGATGGAGATAAATCTATCACCGGGTTTGATTCCAGAGCTTGACGCTGGTTCACCTTCAACAACATAACCTATTTCCGTAGTTTTATCGGATTGACGAATTGGGACGCCTATCATATAAAGTATAGAAAATACGATTATGCCTAAAATAAAATTCATTATTGGGCCAGAACCTGCCACAAATATCCGTTTTTCAACCGGAGCTGACGCAAACTCATCGGGGGCTCCGGTAATTCCTTCCGAAGGATTTTCGCCGGCCATCTTAACATAGCCTCCAAAAGGGAGAATGGATATCCGATATTCTGTTCCTCCCCAATTGAATCCAACTAATTTAGGACCAAATCCGATGGAGAATCGTTCCACTCGTATCCTTGATCTTTTGGCAGCGATAAAATGTCCCAATTCATGTACGAAAATTATGAACCCCAAAGCGATAATAGCGATAATAATTCCTGAGAAATTCAAAACTATCACACTCCCGTTATTATATCCGTAGTTACTTTTTTAGACCATTTGTCGGCAATTAATATGTCGTCCAGACTTGGCGACAATTTAACATCATGGATAGACATAACTTTTTCGATGATTTTGGGAATATCTAAAAATCCAATTTTGCCTTCCAAAAACGCTTGCACAACGATTTCATCCGCTCCGCTGAGCACTGTCGGCATCGTACCGCCGATTTCGGCGGAGGTCAATGCTAAACGGAGACATGGAAATTTTTCCATATCGACATCTTCAAACGTAAGCGAGCCGATATCAGCGAGGTTCAGTTCGGGCGTAGGAGTTGGCATTCGAACAGGATAGGTCAAGGCGTATTGAATTGGAATGCGCATGTCTGTAACCCCTAGTTGAGCTATCAGTGAGCCATCGATGAATTCGACCATTGAGTGAACAATGCTTTCATGGTGAATAATTATATCAATCTGAGAGAGTTCGGCGTCGAATAGCCACTTCGCTTCGATAACCTCAAAGCCTTTGTTCATTAATGTTGCACAATCAATCGTTATTTTGGCGCCCATATCCCAGTTGGGATGTTTAAGCGCTTGCTCAGGGGTAATGGTGGATAATATCTCAATGGGTGTTCGTCGGAATGGTCCGCCCGATGCCGTAAGAATTAACTTTTTTATGTATTCTTTTCGGCGGTTGCCTTCGAGACATTGAAAAATAGCGCTCATTTCGCCGTCAATCGGTAGAATGTTGACACGATTTTCCGCTACAGCCTTCATGACCAATTGTCCGCTCATCACTAATATCTCTTTATTCACGAATGCCAAATCTTTGCGCGCTTTAATAGCTTCTAATGTTGGAAGCAATCCGATACTTCCATAAGTCGAGCATAAAAATAAGTCTGCTTCTTCCATTGTCGCAATCTTTACGATTCCCTCCTGGCCAGACAACACTTCGACATCTTTTACATCCATTGAAACTTTCAGTCGTTCTTTTAAAATTTGCGCGCAGTTGTCATCCGTCAGTGAAACTTGGCGTGGGTGGAATTGATATACCTGCTGTTCGATTAAATCGACGCTTGTTTTCGCGGCAAGTCCCACCACTTCAAATTCATCGCGCAGCGCGGATATAACTTGTAAGGCTTTTCTACCAATTGAACCCGTCGAACCTAAGATTGATATGCGTTTCATGGTTTATGCCAATTCCCCCCTTGCTGTTTTGCTATCTTGCCTTATTTCGTCAGCGTAGCAGGTGATAACGCCTAACAAAACGTCGAGTTCCACCCGTTTTTCTTGAGCTTTTCTGAACAAGTAGGGAAGTCCCAGTATCAATAAAAGGACGTTGTTTTCGGTTGCCTCTTCCGTCAGGATTGAGATTATATCCTCTTTTAAATCAGCGGGCAAAAAGGCTCTACCTTCGTTGGTGAGGATATATCGAATCGGTTCATTGGGTTGCGGTTCGACGTAAGCTGGTTCATGACGCGCAGCCTGGCGCTGACAAGAGCGGAGTTTCGTTTTCCACGCTAACCCGGAGAGTTCTTCCCGATACGTCGATAACTCAATTTTTTCTTCTAGTACCGCAAGTCTCTGACCGGTCTGTTCATTTCGCATGGAAATTTCTTCAAGTCGCACGGAAAGTCCTTCAAAAATTCGGCTAATTTGCTCATTGTGCATAGAGATCTCTTCAAGTCGAACAGAAAGTCCTTCAAAACTTTGAAAGATTTGCTCATTGTGCATAGAAATTCCTTCGAGTCGCGCAGAAAGTCCTTCGAAACCTTGAAAGATTTGTTCATTGCGCACGGAAATCTTTTCAAGAATCTGAGTGACCTGTCCAATCTGAGTTGTTGTCTCTCTGTTAGCGGCGACACTCATCCTTATGTTGATTAAAGCTACAATCAAAGCGACAGCCGTGATGATTGTCCCAGAAGCGCTTATGATTAATGCAATTGAAGAGATAGCCATTTATTTCACCAAACTTGTTATCTACTGCACTGTGAAATATGTTTTAACTTAATTCCAAAATCCCGTAGCATCGCTGTC
>DTYX01000352.1 GCA_012961655.1 Candidatus Poribacteria bacterium | reverse complement strand
ATCCCTTACTACATCACAACTCCAATCCTGTTAAAACTTTTGGGATTACGTTCGTTGATTCAAACCTGTGTTCTGATGATGCAAGAAGAAGTAGCTCAACGCATTGTTGCGCCAGCGGGAAATAGAACTTATGGTTCACTCTCGGTTGTTGTTGATTACCATGCCGAAGCGGCAATTGTTTTAAAAGTGCCGGCGACGAGCTTTTATCCACGTCCTAAAGTCGATTCCGCACTGCTTCTGCTGCAGATGCGCGAAAAGCCAAAATGCCCGGTCAAAAGCGAGGAACTGTTCTTTCGGGTTATTCGCGGGGCCTTCCAACATCGACGCAAAACCTTGCGTAATTCCTTGATGCGTAGCGGACTCTCAATTCCATCGGAAATACTGGACGCCGCTTTCAAAAAACTTCAACTCGATTCTCAACGGCGTGGAGAGACGCTAAGCATTGCGGAATTTGCCGATTTAGCCAATTGCCTCTACGAGGTATTGAAGCCACATTGTTTTGAGTAATTTTAATCTTGACATTTGAAGTCACTGAAGTTTGTAACACATTATCATCAAGCAAAATGTTAAATCCGTTACAAACTTAACGGAAATTGATGAATATGAAACTAAGATGTAGTGATTTTCCTTTTGAGATAGGAATCCGCAAGTGTAAGTCACTACAAAACTAAGGAGTTGATAAAAATAACTAACTTTGGAATGATGTGGGTTCAGTCAGCAGCAAATAACCTTCAGTCTGATCTCACATCGATCTACGAAGTAATTATCAAGGGAAAATGGTATAATCAAGATGTGCTTCGTCTTTTACCATAAACTCGATGAATTCTTTTGGGTAGTGAGTCATATCCAGTCGTTCTTCGTCATATATAGGTTTTATGCCCCACTCTTGCATTGCCAGTGCTCCAAATAGAATTTCAATACTTTTGCCTTCCTCATCAGTTCCTATTTCATCAAGAACTCTGGCATGGATCCACACAGGAAGTCCTTCAACAAGGCAAGTTAACCGACACCCCTTCACGACCCTGTGGACTCTCCTTCCTAGAGAGACGGGTTCTGGTTTTTCTAATTCAAAGGTGGGCAACAGAGAATCCAACTCTTGCACAACGTAAGTGTTTCGCGCCCCTCCATCAAAGAGTGTCCAACAGTTACGTCCGGCCACAATAACGTTAGTTCTTACTCGCCCCATAGCATATCCCTCCTTTCGTTTCCAAATCTTGCCATATTTTCAAAGTATCGCCAAGCCAGGTTTTCCAGAGTTCTTTGGCGCAGAAGGTTTATTGACACGCCGGTGAATCAGCATCAACAGTAAAAATACTTTGATTGTATATTTTCCCAAAGCTTTCATGGAGGTAATCTTAAACCGATCTAGCTGAAACTTTTTCCCCAAACCGATGCACACTAAATTCACGTTTCAATTTTCTTCAAATCTTTCTCTCACCGCTCTCGCGTGCATATATAATCCCTCAGCTTCCGCTAAAGTGACAACCGCATCTTTCAATCTTTCCAACCCATCTTTCGTCAGATATTGAAACGTCGGTTTTTTGACAAAATCATCGACCGACAGCCCGCTGAACATCCTGGCGCACTGTCCCGTGGGCAGTACGTGATTTGTCCCTGACGCATAGTCTCCAACTGGTACAGGGGCATCTTGTCCGAGAAAAATTGACCCGGCATGTTTGATGCGCGGCAAAATACTGAAGGGTTCTTTGGTGACTATCTGAAGATGTTCTGATGCGTATTCGTTGGTGAAGTCGATAGCTTCTTGCAGGTCAGTCGCCACAATCACGGCAGAATGACGTTTCAATGCCGCGGTTATTATTTCTCTACGTGGAATATCATCCAATTCAGATGCAACAATTTTGCAAACTTTATTTGCCAATTCTTCATCTGTTGTGACCAGGACTGCTGCTGCGTCCTCATCGTGTTCCACTTGCGACAGTATGTCTATGGCGGTCAATCTGGCATCCGCGGTTTCGTCCGCAAGTATTAGCACTTCGCTTGGCCCAGCGGGTGAATCGATATCCACTTGGCCGAATACGAGCATTTTAGCCGCTGTCACGTACTTATTCCCAGGGCCGACGATTTTATCAACTTTCGGTATAGTAGCTGTGCCGTAAGCCATGCTTGCTACAGCCCATGGACCGCCTAGCTTAAATATCTGTTCAGCGCCGGCGATGTCAGCGGCGATGACAGTTGTTTTATTGGCGACCATCCCCTCATCTGGAGGCGTACAAGCGATAATTTTATCGACTCCTGCAACCTTCGCGGGAATAATTGTCATCAGTACGCTCGAAGGATAAATCGCTTTTCTACCAGGGACATAGGCGCCGACAATATCCATCGGACGAACAAGTCGGCCGACGGTAATGCCATCCATAATTTCCACCGACCACATCTTTTGTTCCACTTGAAATTGATGAAATTTTTCGATATTCGCAGCGGCGAATTTTAATTTCTCTACAATATTTCGATCAATGGTCTCATAAGCTTGTGCGATTTCCTCTTCGGAAAGCAGCAAGTCATTTTCGCTAATGTCATCCTTATATTTTCTATAATGTTCAATAGAGACAACATCGCCTCTCTCTCGGATATCCATGACGATTTCCCGCGTCTCCAAATAGACCGATGATACATCTACCATCGAACGTTTCAATATCGCTTCTTTCCTCTGAGGACTGATTTCATGAAGGATTTCCGGTTTCAATATATCCATCTTTAATCTCCAATCCACAATAAAATCTCCAATCCCTCATAAGCAGCTATCGTACCTGGTAATGCTTCGTTTGCTTGTCGTTCAATTTCGCCGATAAAATCATCGTCATGTTCTGGGTCGTGGTGAAACAGAATCAGTCTTCCGACATCAGCAGCCTTTGCCAACTTTACTCCTTCATCCCAAGTCGAATGTCCCCATCCTGTCTTGGGAGTTCCTACCTTGCCACAATATTCTTCACTGGTATAAGTAGCGTCATAAATCAAACAGTCTGTATCCTTGCACAGTTTCAATAAAGAAGGGTCAATATAACTGTAGTGTTCAGTATCGGTAGCGTATACAAATGAAACGCCTCTGTAACTAATTCTGAAAGCCAGTGAACCACCCGGATGATGACCCGCAGCCGTTTTGATTTCCACATCCCCTTTTAAAATAGTATTCTCGCCGGGGTTCAGTTCAGTATACTTCATCTCAGCGGCCATTGCATTCAAAGATACAGGGAAATTAGGATACATCATTTGCCCTGACATTAATCTCTGTAAGGTGGTATTTAATTTCCGCGCGGCATATATGTGAAACTTATTGTCGGATTTAAATCCTGGCTTAAAAAAAGGAAATCCCTGAATGTGGTCCCAGTGAAAATGAGATAATAGTATCGTTGCATCAATAGACATTTCCTTATCCAGTTCTATGCCAAGCTTTCTAATTCCACTGCCAGCGTCAAGGATGATTAATTGCTCACCACATCTGACTTCGATGCAAGGGGTATTTCCTCCATATTTAACAGTTTCAGAGCCTGGCGCCGGAATACTTCCACGAACCCCCCAAAATCTAATGAGGAATTTACAATCTGCCATAATATAATCTCTCTATATATAGATTTATTAACACTCAAAACCGTAATGAAATTGACAATCGAAATTAGTAATGGATTAACCTTCGAATACATTCGAGATTGAGAACTAAAGTCGGTTCAACCGAATATTAATTGAAATTGTAACATCGTATCCTTGTTTTGTCAAGCGTAAAAGAGAAATTCCTCATGAGAAGAAATTAAGATGTAACCCAAGCGGATTGCTAACAAGATGTAGCGCAAGTTTCAAACTTGCGTTGAACCCAGTTGATTTTTCGCACCTGATATGTTAAAATATTACTTGGTTGAACAAATTTAAAAATCAATAGTGAGGAGACTTAAAAATGAAGAATCGAGGAATCTGGGTGGATAATGGTGCAACAGCTACTATAACGAATAACACCATCACAGACTGTGAAATTGGGGTACTAAACGGGATAGGCGGCTTGCCTGTTATCAACGACAATTGCATTGTCGGAAATGAGTGGGGCGTCTACAATGAGGATTGCGATGTCATTGTCGATGCGAAAAACAATTGGTGAGGAGATGCCAGTGAGCGTATCATCCGACAGAGAATCCCGATGGACTGGGGGATGCTGTCTCTGATTGTGTCGATTTTATTCCTTGGTTGATAGAACCAGAACCTTGTATAAGAAAATAACCCAAGTTTATCACCGGTCTAAAGACATAAGCTACAGTGTTGGTTAAATTATAAACCAGCGCCGTGCCTTTAGACTTTCGTTCCCCAAGCCTGAGAAAATATACGCAGTATGCCGTGGAATAAATATTTTCATTTCGGAACTCGAAGAAATAATCTATCTGGCGCCTCGCGAAGCCGAAGTGTACAATCTGCTGGCGCTCATGCACGAACGGATGCGACAAAAAACAGAAGTGTTCTGCCTCCTGGAGAAGATTCAGTTGCTTGATTACGATTACTTTCAGGAGCAGCATCAGTTGGGGCGGTTGATGAAGGACATTCGAGAGCAGGATTTAGGGAAAATATAGAAACCAAAAGAGATCTTTGGAGGAATGAATGCGCCAAGATTATGATTCCGCCTACAAAGCGTTTTATGAGCGTTTGTTTCAACGATGGAATATTCCGATTGAAACACAAGTTGAAGTTTCAAGAAGAGCAAAGGCGATTGATGTTGTGATTCGGTGTGAGGTGGAACATCGTAAGCGGCTCAAAGACACAGCATTCTGGTTTTTCCGACGCATCAATTCGCTTGAACTGAAATCGCCGGAGGACCCGCTTGACCTTGCCGATTATATGAATATTGTTTCGCGGGCTTATGGATTGTTGGCGAAACAGTTAGAAGAAGCAGAACAGTTGCCGATAAACGCAACTCTTACCATCGTTTGCTCGGTTCGTCCTGATAAAATCTTAGAGGATTTGCAGGCGGAACTCCGCTTTTTCCCTACTCCCGAGTCAGGAATCTACTTCAGTGAGCAAGAAATCGAAAGACGAATCATTGTGGCAACAGAGTTGGAAGTCATTGAGAAAAATTATCCGCTGTTAATTCTCGCCAAAGGCAAGAAACTGCTGGAGTTTTTTGAGGAAGTTGTCAAGAAAGGCTTAACGGAGTATATCGAAGTTTTGTTTCAAGTCGGGGTTTCAATTGACCCTGAAACTTTAACAGAAGGAGTGAGAAGAATGGCAGAGATGCACCCAGAATTTAAAGCCAATCTGGAGCGAGCGTTAGAAAAGCTATTTGACTTTTCCCCCGAAAGCGTCGAAAGAATAGCACCCTTCCGAAGAGCGCTTGAGGAAGAAAGAATAAATGCGAAGCAGGAGGATTTAAGTTTGCTTTTAGAAAGCAAGTTCGGTCCACTCTCAGAAAAGCTTATTTCGCAGCTCGAAGCCGTGCGTGATGTTGATGAACTGACCCGACTGTATAAACTGGCTCTTGACGCACAGACGCTGGAGGAGGTTGGCCTTCAAGAGGTCAAAGACAAGTAAACTTTCAGGTATCAAACGACTATAATGTAAACATATCTCTGATAAAGAGCTAAAGGCATAGTGGAGGTTGCATCCTCAGATGCAACTTTGCTCTTAACTTTTAGTCTGTTATGTCAAATTATCAAAGACCTATTTACATACACTTTTACATCACTGTCCGTCGTGGACATGGGGGGATACTGTCTCTGAAGCGGGGGTTAGCGTATTCCCCGACTGAAAGTCGGGCATCCAGAACTCAGACTTGGCATAGCTTCAGGAGAAACTAGCACAAGCCGTTATGTTCGGTAATCTGAAGCCTTGAACTGAAGTTCAGGCTCAAAGCTCAAGTCCACTAAAAGTGGACTAAAGGCCGCGTTTGTCACGAGTCCCACTTTGCGGGACTTTAATTCTTAGCCTCGAATTGATTCGAAGGCTGAATAATCTGATTCATTACCGATTTAATCGTCAAAATTCATTAAAATTGATGAACAGTCTCAGAATGAAAATATTTAGACGCGGAAAAATTATTCTTTTATTATCGTGTGTGTTAATTACAATTCTGACAGCTTGGTTTACCATAAGATATCTTTCTACACCTAAACTGGATTTGCTATCTATACTGCCTCAATCGCCGGTGGGATACATCTCGGCAAAGAATTTGGATGACATCATCTCGGCAATTGAAGATACTGAGTTTGGCAAACAATTGAAAACATTGCCGATTTTGCAGACTATTAAATCAAATCCAACCTGGCGTCAGCTTAGTTATCAGAAGGCATTATGGGAATACGAAATGCGAGGTCGGTTAGACCGCAGTGTGCTGAAAGATTTTGTGTGCAAAGAAGCAATTTTAAGTTTTTACAATCGAAATTCGCTCACGTTCTTGCTCATAAGTCAGGTTGGGACATCGGGGAAGGTGCAAGTTAGCGCAACAGAAGTGCAAGATGTTATCGATAGCAGATATAAAATGGTCAGAGAAAAGTATCAAGACATCGAAACGATAACCGTGGTTGGGTTTCCTGAGGAATTTACTTATGCGTTCATCGGCAAAATTGGCTTGTTGAGCAATGATAAAATTTTAATCCAAGATGCCATTGACATCTATAAAAAACGGAAAACAGGCTTTGTCAAGCAGCGTTACGGCGAGCTACTATCGAAAGAAGACAAAGGCAACAGT
>DTYX01000351.1 GCA_012961655.1 Candidatus Poribacteria bacterium | reverse complement strand
CCTGCCTTTGCAGATTCTGTTTATGTTGATAGTTGTTTTGGCATTAACGCGTCCAGCATGGAAAATGCAAAGTCAACTGGGAAAGCATACTATTTTGGTTATAGACTGTTCTGCCAGTATGCAAACCATCGACCACGACCAGCCGTCACAATCTCGCTTTGAAGCCGCCAAAACTACCGCGATGAAATTGGTGGACAGCTTGAGTTCCGATGAACGGGTAATGCTCATTGCGGCAGGTACAAAGCCGGATATCAAGGCAACGTTCACCGCGGATAAGTTGAAACTCCGCGATGTCATATCGGAATTGCGCATAACTGACGCCGCCGTTGAACTAAATTCGGCGTTGGAACTGGCATCTTCCTCCGCTCAAGGGCTTGAAGGTTCGGAGATTATTGTTTTAAGCGATAACACCGTAAAGTTGTCAAATACTGAGACAAGGGAAGGACTCCTGTCTAAGTGGGGCGAAGATAGGCCTTCAATTCGATTTTTAACCTTTGGTAATCGTAACTTCAACGTCGCCATCACACAATTCAGCGTGATTAGAGACGATAACAATTCTACCAAGTACCAAGCATTTGTGGAATTAAGGAATTTCAGCGAAATCGTCCTACGTCCGTTCATCTATCTTTCCATCGAAGGACATAATATCGCCAGCGACGTAGTCAATCTACAGCCAGGTGAACGCAGAGGCATCACATTATCATTCGATGACAAGGGCTTTGACATGCACGCGTTGAAGGTTGAGCTGGATGTGAAAGACGACCTGAAGGTAGATAATTTTGCATACACAATTCTACACAAATTAGAAAAGCTAAAGGTGCTTTTAGTTAGCGACGAACGTAACAGATACCTGCAGAACGCCATTCTGACAAATCCCAATGTACAGCTTCGCCAATTGAAGCCCAATCAATATCTTGCCACAGCATCAGATGATATTGTCATATTCTACAATACCGTTCCCAAAGAGATTCCTGATGGCAATGCTATCTTTATTAATCCCAAATCGGGATTGCCATTTATGCCTGTCGCTATCGAAAAGGGGCCGATTTCCATCATAAGTCAAAATGAACGTCATCCCGTAATGCGGTTCGTTGACCTTATAAATCTCGAGGTAAGGATTGGATTGGAATATGATTTGCCGGATTGGGGGATTCCGTTAGTGGAGACGACAGGCTCACCGTTGATATGGCTTGGCGAACAACTCAACCGAAAAGGTATTATCTTCTCTTTCGACGCCTTTGACCTTAAAACCTCAAAATTCGCTTTGAGTTATGCCTGTCCGATTTTGATAGCGAATTGTCTCAACTGGCTTGGGCCAGCCTTCCGTCCTATCTCTCCCGACAATGTCAAAACAGGGATGCCTGTAACAATTAACTTAAGTCATCCCCAAGAGACAGAGCAGGTCGCTGTAAACACACCTGATGGCAATATTTTTCACCTTGATGTATCAAAAAATTTATCGAGCAAAGGTTCGCTTCTGTTTACAAATACAGCGATGACGGGAATTTACGAAATATTCGCCGATGATGTACTGATGGGCAAGTTCGCAGTCAATCTGCTAAATGAGCGGGAATCCAACATCATGCCAAAAACTCCAAAACCACAAGAAGAGCGAGAGACTTCTTCAACAACTTCGAGGATAACTTACAAAGAACTTTGGGGGCGGTTTATTCTACTCGGCTTGCTTGTTTTAGCCGCTGAGTGGTGGGTGTATCATAGACGGGTGTGAACGGAATTCGGAATTCAGGGATGGATATGCGTTTATCTTATCCATTTTGTCTTTCTTGTCTCATCCGGAGTATGAGAGATGAACCATTCAAATTCACGTATAGCTTTTTCATACTGGCCAAGTTTGAAGTATCCTAATCCCAGATAAAATCTTGCTTCTTGGATTTCTTCTTCTGTTACTGTCAATAAATCTGGACGGCCAGTATCATCTATTGAATCTCTGAAATATTCCAAAGCAGGTATTATCTTTTCCTCCAAATATTCTAACTTGTTGATTTCATTTGCAATAGATGCAGCTCGTAACAGCGAAGTCTTGACAATTGCCCATAAATATTTGGCAATCTGAGGGTCATGTTCCGAAATTATT
>DTYX01000350.1 GCA_012961655.1 Candidatus Poribacteria bacterium | reverse complement strand
GTCAAAGTTCTATCCAGACATTCCCTGATGTCCATCGGTTGCAACAAGGGCTTAGCGGGGCGGACGTAATCCAGAAAATTTGTAATCACTTGATTGATTCTATCGCTCTCCTCGACGATGATTTCCGCAAATTCGCTCTCTTCGCCATCTTCTTTGAACTTCCCTTGAAGAAATTGCGCCGCGCCTTTGATGGCAAGCAGAGGATTGCGCACTTCGTGAGCGATGCCAGCGGAGAGCCTGCCGAGCATCGCCAACTGGTCAGCCCGTCGCAACTGGTTGACGAGCTTAGCGTTTAAAATAGCGACAGCGGCTTGATTAGCCAGAATTGTCAGAATCTCTCTGTCCGCTTTTGTGAAGCGTTTGCCCGAATATTTTCTACCAAGAAAAAGAACGCCGATTAAATGTTCATCCCGTTGCAGCGGAATGGAAATAGTTGAATCGGGAAAAGAATAATGGAAACCCGAAGTCTTGGCGAAGTCTTCCCGAAGTCTTGCGACTTCGGCTACGTTTTTGGGAAAAACTCGGTTTCTATCTGTTTCATCCAATCCAACCGAAGCCACCAGTTCATACCCATTGCCATCATCTTTTTCTATCAACAGCCAGCCTTTATCAATCCCCATTGCATCGGTCACAGTGGAGACGAGTAACTGGGGCAAGCGATTCAAGTCCAAAATCGTCGTAATCGCCTGGCTGAAGTCCAGCAATGTCTGCTGGTAAGCATTCCTGTCTTTGTGAAACCACAGGTCCAAAAGCGACTGGACGCGATTTTTAGCAGGCTGGAACAGCAACGCGATGATAAGTGTCGCTAAAATATACGTAGATGCTGTGCTCCCGCGCCAGCCCGATTGAACCTGAAACAACCCGGAGAGCAGATTCACCAAAAGCACGTAAGCGCCCAAAAGCAAACCGGTGAGCACAAAATAGCTTAGACTTTGAGAAAGAACAGTGTTCGCGTCGATGAGATGATAACGGCGAATGCTGTAAATCAATACCACTGCCATAAAGATGACCGAGAGCGAAGAGGCGCCTATCATGTAGTTGCTGTATCCTGAGAGCGGCACAAGGATGGCGGCTACCAGCGAGGGAACAAAAATAAAGCTGATGGTGAAAAACATATACGTAATCGGCTTGCCTGTGATACCTTTGCTGATGGTCAAATTGGCTCTGGCAATCATCATGATGCCGTAGATGACGTACAGCGCGATGTAAAGAATAAACAGTTTGTTCTTCAGAGCATTTATCCACTGTTCCCAATGCCAATAGAAAAGGTCGGCGCCTTGGGTATACAAATTTGTCGGCAAAATCGTAATCAGCATCGCCGGAGGCAGACCAACAAAGAGCCAGCGCAGGGCTTCAAAATTCTCCACTTTGCGTCTTTGAAGAAAAAGCAGAATAAAATTGAGATTTGCAAGACAGGCTAAAAAAATGCCTAAGAGCATCGCTTTGCCCCAGAAAAGCGCCGTTTCGGGGTTCACGGTATAGCTTCGAATCGCGTCGGCAATCTGCCACAAAGCGAAACTGAACATGAAGAAACTAAGCGAGAGATTCAGATAACTGAGCGGGTCTTTTGCAAAGATGTATAGACAGAGCGAAATTGTCAGCAGAAAAGCTAAAAGGGATGCGGCAAAACGGAAGGTCGGTTTGGATTGTAAGAATATGCGCTCCTGTATCCACAGAAGCTTCCTTTGCGCCGCCGAACGCAACGCGGCATTTTGCTTCCCTGTTCCGACTCTGTCGGAATCAAAACTCTCACTTTCTCGTTCGATGAACGCCCGAAAAGCGGCTTCCGCCTCTTTGAACCTTCTCGCCAGAGCATAGCAATTCGCCAGTCGGTACGCATACACAACCTCCATTTCTTGTCGGAATGACTTTGGAGTATCTTTCTCTTTTAGAAACCTGTTAGCGTCTTCAAATTGAGCGATAGCTTCATCAAACAGCCCCAACAGTGTCGAAACTTCGCCCGCTTCAGAAGCGGCTTGCGCTTTCAACTGGCTTTCCGCACCCCGCCCTAAAGTGACGGGGCTATTTAAAATCTTTGAAAAAACTACCAGCGCTTCCCCGTATCGACGTTCTTTGACCAATGCCCGCGCGTTTTGCAACATAGCGGGATAATCCACCGCGTCAACACGCATTGCTTTTATAGCGCCCAAAATCATCAAGCAGAGCAGGATGTATGGCAATTTCCCACGCAAATCCATCTTTTCCACCTACACGAAGAGATAAGGAAATGTTTGTCAAAGTTTTGGGAGATGGCAATTTACTGCTTTGTTAAATATATTTTGATAAGGATAATTAGCCACGGATACACACGGATACATCCGTGGCTGAAGATATTATCTAAAACTATT
>DTYX01000349.1 GCA_012961655.1 Candidatus Poribacteria bacterium | reverse complement strand
TTATATCTATCCTCAAGAGAATTCCTCAGTTGGTCTAATACAGCTTTATGCTTCTGAATCTGAAAATAAGTTTTTATCTTTTCCCTGAATATTTCTAACATTCTCATTATTATCATTTTAAGCCTCTGTCCGAAATTGGCGGGACTGAGCCTCGCCGCTACACATGGGTAAGACGCTAACTACAAAACTCGCATCATCAATCAAACGTTCCTCAGTCTCTCAGTGCTTCAATAACACAGTTATTATAGGAAAAAACATAACCCATGAGACATACTGATACTACAGAGATTCCTCATGATTAAGTTAAGATGTAGCACAAGTTTGGAAATTAAAAATTTTTAAATTGCAACAGGAACACAAGGCTTTCCGGTAAATTCATTGAGAGAATGATTCAGCAATATGAATTCGTCGTGTTTGAGGATTTTAACCAATTCCGGTTCGCGCATCGTAGTAGCCAACTGGTTTCTTATACTCTCCACGAGAGCAGGTTGTCGCGGCGGCTGGGTGAGTTCATCGTCAGCTTTCTCACCCTTTATTAAAGGAGGTCGGGGGGATTTCTCGGTATGAAGTGGAGACAGAATAATAGCCTGCAAATTTATGCTGCCTGTAAATCTCAAGTCGAATGTTACATCCAATTCCTGCAGAACTTTAATCACTGATTGCATCAATTCCACCGATTTTTCACGTTTCCCTCTACCGTCCGTTTCCAAGATGATATCATAATCTATCATGAACCTATCTTGAACATCGTATTTGGCGACTGAACGATAAAAGGCGGGATGTTCATTTACGCCTAAATGTGAGTGGAGAAAAATAGCTAACCAATAGATGTCCTGTGGCGAACGCAGTTTTACGAATGGACCATCGCTGCCAACCTGGATTCTTCGATCTTCCGCTTCGCGATACATCGCTTGTTGGATTTCCGCTTTAGCGTAGTATTCCAAATCACGCTGGCGCAACTCCCACCGCCATACCAACCATAGGTCATCTAATTCGACGCCACATTCCAAGGCATGTTCTCGTAAACTGATAATCGCTTGGTTTTTATTATCCTTTTTCAGCTTCTCAATCGCGGTCATTATATTTTCCCCTCCCAATCTATCTTCATACCGCTTTAACTCTTCTCCAGCCGATTCCAGCATACTATCATACAGTTGATGGTCTGTGAGAGGTTGGGCTAATTGCTGTAAGGCGATAATCTTCTTTTGGGGGGCGATTTTAGGTTTGACAGCGGCTTGCTTGAATTGTTTCGCCGCTTCACGTTTTTTCTTGACGGTGAAGTGTTTCTTATGCAAGGCGAATTGCAAAAATTCACTCATTCGTTCTTGCACATCCGCCGGTACTATACCCCACCAATCATCTACTACTTTGACTTCCTCAAGTCTTGCTGCCTGCCAGAAAAAATTGTTGAACTCTTCCAATCTAATGGGCAAACTGACCAAACCTGTCTTTTCATTGATGGAGTATGCAAGGCGCAGAAAGTGTGCCGGACTTGTAAATGAGCGGTCTAATTTCTCCACGTGTTTGACCACGCTTGAAACAAACTGCATCAATTGTGAACGTATATGTGGACTTCTTTTATCGATGGGAAATGTCTCGCCGGGAATGATAACATGAGCGCTACAATGGCCGCTGAATTTGACACACACATGTACGCCAAAATCTAAGAACATCTCGATAATTGGGCGCGTTGCTCTAAAGCATGTCTCCCAACTCCGCTTATAATCAATTTCAATAACGAAATCGCATACCTGTTCCCCGTTTTCGAGCTTGCGTGAAATCTGTCCGTGCAGCGATGGCCAGAGATTGCTACGTTCGGCATGATAGAGGGAGATATACAGAATATCTTCTGGCTCTCTTATTTCGGAATACAACGACCGAAAATGCCGTAATACTGTTATCCTACGTCCCCTGGCATATTCGAACATCGCTCGCTGGATGTCAGGGCGCGAATAGTAATTGTAAATTCGCCAATCATCCCCACGATGTCCTTTCTGTTTGTATATTTCCGAGAGTTCACGTCCCTTTTCAACTACGACATCATATCTTGCTGTCAGAAATTGACTCTGTTCATCTTGATGTTTCCTCTTTCTCTTCTTTTTCTTTGCCAACTGAAACCTCCCGAGATTTCTTTGCCGGGACTAGTGGGCAATTTTACACGCGGTGAAATTGATTCGATCTGAACGTCTGTGCCAGCGATTAAAAGTAAAAGTGTCGTAAGCGCTGAGAAACTTATATCCAGTCTGCTTTAGGGCTTTTTTTATTTCATCCACTTCAAAAATCCTCTGCAAGTGCAATTCTATGTATCTATGGTAACGGTCATTCTCACGGAGGAAGAATGTCAAAGTGGTGCGGCATATCTTATCACGATGCGAATAGACATTCTTCCAGATATAGGAAAAATCTTCTTCATCCCCGGCAAACGTCTGCAGATGAAAATGCTTGACGATATTCCTTTCGGTGGTAATGTCGAAAATAAATAGACCATCAGGCGCTAAAACGTTATAAACGCAGTTGAAGACTTGCATAAGCTCTTCTTTGCTCAAGACATAGTTGATACTATCGTAGAGACAGAGCACCGCGTCAAATTGTTCAGGTAAGGTAAAATCTCGCATATCGCCTTGAACCAGTTTGACTTCTAAATTATTCCTCTCCGCTTTCTGACGAGCAGCTTCAAGCATCTC
>DTYX01000348.1 GCA_012961655.1 Candidatus Poribacteria bacterium | reverse complement strand
GGAAGCCACTTTTCTCCAAAATCCGCGCTGCTATACAAAGCGACAAACTGGCTTGATATTCGAGCCGGGATAGGTCGCGCGTTCAAGGCGCCATCATTCCAAAGGCTTTATCGAAAGAGCTTTCACGGTGGTGGAGGAGGATTCTGGATAACGGGGAATACCGATTTGAAACCAGAAACGTCAACAGGTTCTAATCTGGAATTGATGTTCCATCCCAAAGATATTTTCAACGCACGCATCGGATTATTCAGACATGACCTCGAGAATATGATTCATGGGTACATGGTTTATCCCGACCCGGCGGACAAAAAGAACAGATACTATACGTATCGAAATATCGGAAAAGCTATGACCCAGGGCGTGGAAACGGAGATAAAAACCAAGCCATTTTGGGGTTTTGCAACTGCTGTAAAATACGGTTGCCTGGACACAAAAGATAAAGAGACGGGCAAAGAACTCACTTACACCCCTCGTCACAAGGTGAAAGCGGAATTGAGCTACTTCAACAGAAGATTCGGTTCCGGCATAACTTTGATAGAAGAATATGTGGGTACCAGATTCCAGGACGAGGAAAATAAAGAGGAGTTGCCCTCATATTTCTTAACCAACATTAAAATCAACCAGAGTATAAAGGATTATGTTTTCATATTCCTCACCATAGATAATGTGTTCGGTGAAGAATACAAAGATGTACGTTTTAGCGAAGACAGCAGAACGTACAAGATGGGGTTAAACCTCAAATTTTAAAGTAGAGCGGGCAGCCCCGATGTTCGGGATGGCTTCGCGCACTTGCCCGTTCTTAAAAGGAGAAAATCATGAGAAAACTAATGGCGATAATGCTTTTTAGCATTATCATAGCTTCTTCAGTATCCGCCCATACTTTATGGGTACAATCAACCCGCTATTACATCGAAAGCGGTGGCGAATCAGGCACAAAAGCCACGATGTTTTTCGGCTGGGGACATCGCATACCACTGGATGACCCGATTGCGGCGGAGAAGATAAAATTGGTGGAGTTGTATGAACCCGATGGTAAGGTTACAGCAATTACCATCAGCGATGGAAGAAGCTTCCATTGCACTCCAATCGAATATAGTAAAGAAGGTACGTATGTATTATCTGCCGAGACAAATCCCGGATACTATACGATGTACCTCAATAAAAGTAGGAAAATGCGCCATTATGTTGGCCCAATGGACGAAGTAACTGATGCAACAAAAATTGTACTTAGCTTGTATGTCCATCAGTATCCAAAATCCATTATCACGAGTGTAAAGTCATCTGGCAAAGAACTGAAGCCTGTTGGGAACCAATTTGAAATTGTCCCCGAAATTGAGCCTGCGAACTTGAAAACGGGTAGCAGGTTTTCGTTTTTGGTATATTTCGATGGCAAGGTACTGGAAAAGGGAGAGGCAAAGTATTCAGCTACTTACATGGGGTATTCCACGGAGCCAGAAAAGTTTCTATACAACGAACGAGAAGTCGTTAATGGGCGTGGGGATTTCGACATTTCCCGTCCAGGGATATGGTTCGTGGAAGCTAAATATGACGTTCCAGCGCCAGAGAGCCTCAAGAATAAATGCAAAACAATTCACTACAAGGCTTCTCTAACCTTTGCTGTTGAGGAAAGAGTAAGAAATAAATAGCTCAAGGGTAATCATCGCGCCAGGGCTCCACAATCCTGGCTTACCGCTTGACTATATGCTGGGTGGGGCGGAGATGAAAAGCAAGTATGGGCTCATCCATCTCCGCCTCCCGTCGGCAAAATCATGAAAAAGCTAAGAAAGGAAAAATAAAATGTTAATCAAAAACAAGAGGACTTTGCTGCATTTATTTGGCGTACTCGCGCTCTTATGCGTCTACGCCTTCTTGACACCACAGATTAGTCTGGCAAAAGAAAGCCCGCTGGCTGGGGGTACTATCGCCCCTGAGGAGCTCTTTGAAGCTGTGTCAGGCGACTGGACGTTTGAGTTTACAATCATCGCCCTAAGCGTCTTGTTAGCGAGGCGAAGTTGCCTGATATACTCATCCCACTGCTTCAGTTCCCAGTTCCGAACAGAGAAAGTTTAAGTTCTTTTTTGTTCCTTTTAATTCCCCATGATTGGCCAAAGCAAAGCAGCCGTTTTTATCTGTACGTCCATTCTGATGTTCAATATCTTTGTTATCAGGTGAAAAGATC
>DTYX01000347.1 GCA_012961655.1 Candidatus Poribacteria bacterium | reverse complement strand
TCTCAAAGGGAAAAAGCCCCGCGTAGCGGCATTCCGCAAAGCGGAAGAGGCGCGGTTTTTTCTAATCGCAGGGGGCCTTTTTTTTCTTCTGTCGTTAGGTCCCTATCTCCGTGTTTTGGGGAAAGTTACAAAGCTTCCGTTGCCTTATCTTTTTTTCCACAACTTCATTCCGTTTTTCTCCTTTACCGGTGTTCCTGGACGCTTTGATATCATGGTTGTGTTTTGTTTAGCCATTCTCGTTTCCTATGCCATAGAAAGAATCTGCGCTAATCTTAGCAGCTTCAAAAAATTGGCATTTACAGGGGTTGTCTCTGTGTTCATTATGTTAGAATATCTTGCTATTCCTTACACTACTACTCAAATCCATGTGCCCGAATTCTATAAAAAGCTAAGGGAGGACAAAGAGGAATATGCAATTATAGACATCCCTTCAAGACCGGTTACGTTGTATTTTCAGACTATCCATAGAAAACGATTGATAGGCGGATATGTTTCGCGTCCTTCCAAAAAGGCGATAGATTTTCTTTCGAACACGCCAGTCATAAATGAACTAATGCTCAATCCAAAAGCGGCAAAAGAAGCAAAGGGGAGCGGAAGAGAGCCACTTTCTAAGCAGAGTTTACAAGGGAAAAAGCAAGTTGCGAAGCATATCTTTGAACAGTACAATATCAGGTATGTAATCACTCATACCGATGACAAAAGAGAGTTCATAGAAGAGACGTTGAAGTTACCATGCGTGTATGATGCTGAGGGGATTAGAGCTTATGCAACCACCTTTTAGCTTTAGAAATCAGGATTATAACCACCGACGGGCACCCTTACATCGTGGGTGCGACAACATCGAACTTATTGGTTAGAAGCGCTATACAACGACGGTTTCAAATCACTCCGAGTTTTCGTAGCGTCGTCCCTCTGTGGCGACAAGTACGATGGGAGAGATATGTCCGATGATTAGTGGCAGCACAGAGGCGTGCCGCTACGATGCTTCGGTCGCAGTTGAGCGACTGGCGTGGCTACTATACCAATCCACAAAAAATATTAGGGTAATAGAAACCGAGTTTTTCGGAAAAACTCGGTTTTTTATCCGCAGATATTCTGTGGAAAGATATATATCTCCATTAAAAAAATGGTTATCTTTAATGTCAAGTGAACCGTCGTTGTAGTATTAGCATGGCGTAGACAGAAAATCCGCGTTTTCTTTTCGCTTAGCGGAGCCTCAAATGAATTGGAGTTTTAGCAAAATTCTCTTCGTCTTGATAGTATTAACCGTGTTGTTTTTTTGGCGGGTGGTTTTTCTCTCTGAAGTATTCTACGTAATTGACCATTCTGTTCAGAACTTCCCGTTTAGAGCGTTTTTTGCCGAGGGGTTGAAGCAAGGGAAGCTACGCTTATGGTGTCCTTATATCTATAGCGGCTTTCCGCTCTTTGCCGAAAATCAATCTGGTCCGTTGTATCCTCTTAATATTTTTTTCTTTCTTCTCTTGCCCGCTTGGGCAGCCTATAGCTACTGCACAATTATTCATTACCCTTTAGCGGGAATGTTCATGTATCTTTTCTTGCGGGCTTTTGGATTGCAAAAGCCTGGCGCGCTGTTTGGCGCTTTGATGTTTATGTTTTCCGGTTTCTTGGTGACGCACCTGTTACATACGAGCATGATGAATGCGGCAATCTGGCTTCCGCGCAGTCTACCTCGAAAAAGGACAGCATACGGTGCGGTTTGTATATTCGCCGCTCTCCTTCAAGGTAGGGCTTTTTCTAACCTCTTTGACCTGCCTTGTTGTAGCGATAATTTTCGGCTTTAGAGCGCGAAAATTTAGTTTTCGCAGAGTCAACTTTCCGTTCCTGAAAGGAAAAGAACAGTGAACAATGTCATCGTTATCCCCACTTATAATGAGCGAGAAAATATAGGCGCGCTTATCGAAACGATTTTAGCTCGCTTAGTTTCAGACCATAAATAGGAATTTCCATCAGCGATAAAAGCCGTTTGAAAATTTGCAAACGAAGTATCAGATTAAACCTTGATGTGTTCAAGAGAACAGTTTTGGGCGGGCAAAGTGTGTTTTGAGGTGTTCATTTGAACACTTTCGGTTCTCAAGAAATAGATGTTTCCGGTTTAATAAAGCGTCTTTGGAACGCTTCCAAAGGCGTTTTTTTATTGGCATGTATTTTGCTCTCATACATAGAAACCGAGTAATGTCATTGCGAGGAACGAAGCAATCTGGAAAAACTCGGTTTCTGATTCTCTACGAGGAGGGATTAAAAATGGCGCGTCAAGTGGAAGTTTTTACAGCGGGTTGTCCGCTCTGCGACGAGGCGGTACAATTGGTGAATGAGTTAGCATGTGAAAGTTGTGAAGTCACCGTCTACAATCTCAGCGAACAAAGAGAAAAAACGGGGATTGAGAAGGCTAAACAGTACGGTATCACTTCGGTACCCACTGTCGTCGTAAACGGGAAGATAGTTGAATGCTGTGTTCGGCCACAAGTCAGCAATGAAGCTCTGAAAGCAGCGGGCGTAGGACAACCGCTTTAGAAAAAAAAGAAAATGTGGCTCTGCTGACGTTCGCGTGGCTTACCCACCAAATGCGCGAGAATGGAAGGAGAGGAAATATTTATCCTTCCATTCCTTCCCTCACTTCCTTTCCGCCCTCCCAAATTATTGCTTTCAACCGTAACCTTTGCGAGAATAAATTGTATCTACTAACGGAATGGTACAAAATGAACTTTGGTGAGTTACGAAATAACGAAAGCGAAGCCACTTCAGAGGATTGGGGGCATTTCAACGATGAATTATAAGTATCTCACTTTGATTTTACTGACCAATTTAGCGACGATTCTGATAGGAATCGGAACGGCTTTTTCACATGAACCGATATTTGGAATTGGGCCGCATACGATTCATAAATACGGGGTGGGGCTTGAAACTGAGTTTGAGGGAAGCAGCGATGAGTGGGCATTACACTTTGAAGCTATCTTTGGCGTGACGGAAGATATAGCTTTGACAGCGTCCTTGCCTTATCAGGTTAAAGAAGAGACAGGTTTATCGAATCTACTTTTACGCGGCAAGTGGCGTTTTTATCGGAAGGACAGCAGAGGCGGGAGCAATCAGGCGGCTCTCGCTTTGGGCGTGCGGACTCCAAGCCTGCAACGGGGACCGGACGCTTTTGGCTATCTGTTAGCCGCAACCATTGGCAAGGAAGCGCGGAGGGAATATTTTTTCAGCGGGCTGCGTTACATGCTCAACACTACTGATGAACACGGTTTTAAGCCTGGCGATGTCTTTAAGTATGACTTAGCGGTGGGCATCCGTCCTGTTCCGGCAGGATATGAAGCGCCCGATTTGGTGTTGCTTCTGGAACTGAATGGAACGTATACCCGCCAGGCGACATTTCGGAGGCAAAATTCGGGAAAACATCCTGAACGCGGCAACAAACTCGGCGTCGGACCCGGTTTGATTTTCAGCTATAAGAACATCATGCTCAAAGCTGGGCTGGATTTTATCGTTACACAAGCATCCAAGCGAGTTCCCTTCGGAGATGAGGTAGAATTCGTCTTTGCTTTAGAGAGCCATTTATCACCATTTTCATTCATCTACGGGAAATAACGCTGCTCGTAGTAACGAATTCATTCGTT
>DTYX01000346.1 GCA_012961655.1 Candidatus Poribacteria bacterium | reverse complement strand
AATTCTGTTTTACTTCCTTAGGGCTCAAAACGCGATTATAGATGCGAACATCATCGACCATCCCTTTTAGGAATCGTCCATCGTGCTCGCTGCCAATTCTTCGCTCGTCCATGTTCTCAGGTGTCGCACCTGATGCCCCTTTGGAAGCTAATTCTCCGTTTACATAGAGCTTAAGTTCACCTTTTTTGGTGTCAGTAGTATAAACGATGTGATACCAGGTATCCAACTCGCGATTGAACGTAATCTTGACGCCGTCATTTTTATGCACCTGTATTTGATTGTTCTCAAACTTGAAATGGACTTTACCAGCAGCCCACTGCCAGGTGGACACAATTCCTTGTATACCGGCGGGCGCGTCTTTAGCTTGTAACGCCCAACAATCGATTGAAACCTGTTCCCACGCCCCAAGTGGTGGAATTTCAACGTAATTGCCTGCTCCAGCGTCAAATTCCAGGCATTCATCAATCTGTCCTTTGACGGACGTTAATTTACCTATAATCTTGGCGCCATTGCCATTACCAGATATATCTTTGACTTTATCACCATCAATATCGACTTTGTCTAAAGTATAAAAGGCGACCAGTCCATCAGTGACAAACTCCTGGGGCTCTACAGACGCGGTTATGACCAGCAATAGACTCATAAACAAAGCAATACATAGTGAGCGTATCCGCTTGAGGCTTGGTGAAGTTGGCTTCCAATCATCGGGGATAATAAAATCTTCCTTCCTTAAAGTTCTCTCTTCTTTGGGTTGATTTTGAGTACACATTTTCATCTCCTCCTTCATTTTTTAAGGATAACATATCGTTGGATGGTTGTCAAACATTTTTCCTATTGACAGTGCATTTCCTATTCTGCTATACTAATGTCGCGTTTCAAAGCAATCAAACCGTTGCGGATTTATTATGAAATAAACTATTAGTTCAAAAATATGAACAAACAATCTCTCCCTGTCAAAAAACATTCTCCCGTCACAATCCGCGCAATTCTCGTCGGATTACTGCTCATTCCAATCAATAGCTATTGGCATATCCAAATGACCTTGGTATGGCTGATGAATTTCCCGGCGATTCTAACTTTGCTCTTCAACGTTATCTTCATTCTCTTTTCCCTCGTTGTCATCAACTATCCTTTGAAAAAATATTTTCCCCAAATTGCCTTTCATCAAGGAGAATTACTGACCATTTATATCATGTTGTGTGCTGCGACAGCTTTAAATGGATACGACATGATGCAGTGTCTTGTCTCCCTCATCGGGACGGGCACCTGGTATGCCACGCCGGAAAATGAGTGGACTGAGCTATTTGGGCACTATCTTCCGAATTGGCTCGTAATCAAAGATCGAGAGATTTTGATGCCGTTTTATGAAGGCGAAACTTCCCTCTATGTGACGAAGTATATTCGTGGATGGGCACTTCCTATCGCGTCATGGACTCTCTTTGTTATGGCTCTCATTTTCGTGATGGTGTGTATCAATGTGTTGTTGCGGAGACAGTGGATTGAAAATGAAAGATTGGCTTATCCTATCGCCGAGTTGCCATTCGACATGACAGTAGAAGATAATTCCAGATTCTTTTCCAATCGCGCCCTGTGGATTGGGATTGCAGTCGCGGGTGGGACTAGTCTGCTCAACGGATTTTCTTATCTATATCCGACAGTTCCCAGAATTCCCATCTGGGTAACATCTCTGAATCGCTATTTTACCAGCAAGCCCTGGAACGCCATCTATTCGATGAACATCACGCTATATCCATTTGTCATCGGATTGGGATTTCTGATGCCGCTGGATTTAGTATTTTCATATTGGGCATTTTATCTCTTCTGGCAGGCGCAACGGGTTATGGGCAGTTACGCCGGCATAGCAAGTCTGCCTGGATTTCCATATCCGATGGCGCAGGTGCGCGGTGTGTGGATAGGGCTACTGCTTTTTGCCCTCTGGGCAGGGCGCAAACATTTTGCGCGTGTGTTCAAACAAGCATTTACAGGACGCGCTATCGACGATTCTAATGAGCCGATGGCATATCGGAATGCGTTGATAGGAATCGTGTTCGGCATGGCATTCATTCTGGGGTTTTGTTATCTGGCGGGATTTTCCCTCTGGATGGCTCTTTTGTTCTTCTTCATCTATTTTGCTCTTTCGACGGCAATCACACGCATCCGCGCGGAACTTGGTCCGCCAGCGCACGATATGTATGGCGCAGGGCCAGACTACATTTTGACAACTCTACTCGGCGCACGGCGCATTGGACAACGGAACTTGACTGTCATGACGCTTTTTTACTGGATTAATAGGGAATCCTATCGCGCCCATCCGATGCCACATCAATTGGAGGGGTTCAAACTTGCCGACCGCGTTGGCATGGGCGGAAGCAGAGTGATTGCGGCGATTTTACTGGCAACGCTTATCGGAGCGCTTTCCTGTTTCTGGGCTTTCCTGCACGCCGGATACAAAATAGGAACGGAAGCGCGTCTCTATCGAACGACCTGGTTCGCCCGTGAGGGATATAATATTCTCGCTTCAAGAATAACTCATCCCACTGGGGTGGAATATAACGATTTACTTTTTATGGGCATCGGTTTCATTTTCACCGTAACAATTCTTCTCATCCGAACGAGATTTCTCTGGTGGCCGCTACATCCCGTTGGATATGCCGTCACAGGCTGGTGGATTATCGGGCGGCTGTGGTTTCCATTGTTGATTAGCTCCATTGTAAAATGGGCGGCTCTAAAACTCGGCGGCGTCCGCGCCTACCGTCGTATGATGCCATTCTTTCTTGGGTTGATTTTAGGAGATTTTGTTGTGGGAAGTTTATGGAGTATTTTGGGGATTGCGCTGGGAAGGCATACTTATGTGTTTTGGGGCGGGTAGCTTCTTGGAGAGACATGCTACATTGTATTTTCTGGTTCTTCGTTAATTAGTGTGGTAAACAGTCTATATCGAAAAGCCCCTATTTGATGAACCTATAAAGCAAATACCTAATTGGGTTTCACACTCAATCGCGAAGACCCTATTTTCTTCTTGCTTTTTGTCATGAAATAGTGCTATCATAAATAAAGTTGCAATAACTTGTCGTTCCCCTATAAATCAAAATTGTCAGAGGCGGAACTAAAATTTTCTTTTAGAAATTTTAATCAAAAGAGACACTGAAGAAAAGAGTAATTTTTTGAGGAGGTCTCACATTGCTGACAGCGAAATTAATTGTGGCTGAACTAAAAAAACTAAATGTCACCCATGTCGTTGGTTTGCCCGATAATAGCACAGCAGCAGTGCATGATATTCTGCAAGATGACCCAGATATCGAACTCATTTCTGTATGCCGCGAGGGCGAAGCGTTTGCCATTGCATCGGGTTTATATGTTGGAGGTAAACGCCCGGTTGTCTTGATTCAGTGCACGGGATTTTTCGAGTCTGGTGACGCTATACGCGGAACCGTCATTAATGCCCAAATACCTGTGGTCGCACTTATCGGCTACAGAGGATATCATAAAATGTCGAACGCAGATGAGTGGGTCGATACAGCAGCGAAGCTTTTTGAACCGACGCTCAAAGCGTGGAATATCCCCTATTACATTATGAAAAAAGATGATGACATCAGATATATCTCCGAAGCATTCAAACGGGCGGAAGACAATTCCATGCCAACTGCGGTGTTAATTGTCGGAATTTGTAAGTAGCATTGTCGTACATTGCACATTGCGTGACGGACTACGGAATACGCAATACGAATCACGTTTCACGCATCACGCAAAGGAGTTACAATGATAAACAAAGAAGAATGTTTGAAGGTACTTGCTAAATATCGCACCGACGAAGTTGTCATCACAACGATGAGCGTCCCAACTCTCTGGGGACAAATTTCTGAGCATGAATTAGATTACGCGTCAATAAATACTGCCATGGGACATGCCGCTGATTTTGCGCTGGGCATCGCCTTAGCGCGCCCTGATAAAAAGGTCATCGTCCTCAACGGCGATGGCAGTATGCTTATGAGTCTGGGCACTCTGGTTACCATCACTAATACTGCCGTTAAAAATCTCCTTATCTTTGTAATTGAAAATGATACCTATGAAGTAACCGGCAACCAACCCATTCCCGGGGCTGGAAAGATTAGTTTCGCAACCATGGCGAGAGGCGCGGGATTTCAGCGCGTCTATGATTTCGATGAGTTGAGCGATTTCGAGCGGAAATTGCCCAAAATCTTAAAGGAAGAGGGACCAATATTTGCCACTTTGAGATTAGAAAAAGCTAACGAACCAGTATCCGTCCGCCGACCTGATAACCCGGTTAGATATTTGTCCAGAACGTTGGCGGAGGAAACTCATCGCCTAAAGACGGTATTGGCAAGACAATGACTGGTATTCCTTCTATAATTTTCTCGGAAAGTTTAAAGTAGTAGCCATAAGGATGAAGAAATGGAAGATTGGAAGGATGGAAGGGAAGGAAAAGTTCTACGAATATGAGGTGAAATTTATGAATAAAGTATTGAAGCGACTTGCCTTATTAAGAGAATTGGCGGAATGCGGCGCAGTGGATGATACGACGAGATTGACCATCGGGAAGTTGCTGGATGATGAAATTCAAAAATATGATGAAAGTCTAAGAAAGCTCCCCGAATTTGCGAAAGAATATAAGATGCGTTCTGAACGCTTCAAGAAAAAACTTGAAAGAGGGGAGCTAAAAGAGGCTGTGGAATTCATCGAATGGGCGTCATTTTACCAGGTGTTCGGTGGAGGTAAATCAAAACTGGGAATTACGCCAATTTTGGGTAAAATTCGAGCAAATCAGACGAGAGAACAACTTGACTTTCTTTTAGGATTAGCAAAAGCTGGCACGGTGGATGGTAGGATGGAATTGACTTTAAAAAAACTTGTCGAGCATTATATTCAAGAATGTGATAGAGATATGGCAGAACTCAGTCAAGACCTAGCGGATTTTGAAAAAAAATACGGAATGGATTCTGAGTATTTCTACTATGAATTCGAAAGTGGAAAATTGGGTGACGCGATGGATTTTATAGAGTGGGCTAGTTTGTATCAAATGTTTAAGCGGACTGAATCTCGGAAAAAAATGCTAGAACAGGGGATATAATTCATGATTGAAAACTATCTTTCCGAACTTGAATATCAATTGACAGATTCTCCTAATCATCCTCACATTCGAACTTTTCCCCATCATGTCCACATCGGCACTGAAGATAACGTCCATGAATCTGAAGGAATAAATGTTGATTTATTCCTCAAACAAATTGAGCATATACTGCTGAAATAACTTTGGAATACAACAATGCCAAAACGAACAGACATTGAAAAGATATTGATTATCGGTTCAGGGCCAATTATCATTGGTCAAGCGTGTGAGTTT
>DTYX01000345.1 GCA_012961655.1 Candidatus Poribacteria bacterium | reverse complement strand
TCTAAGTTCGGCAATTCATTGCCGTTTTTTGACGCGCAATCAATTGCGCTACTACAAACACTTTTCAAAACAAATTTAACAGTGCACTATAAATCAGGAGATTAATAAATGCGAAGAATACTGATTACCATGACAATAATTTTATTAGCTTTCTGTCTCTATGCAGCTACTCAGGAAGTCAACGTCACGAGTGAGAATATTCTGCAAGAGGTTCCTGATATCCTTGTTCTGGAACAATTCTCGGAGCAATATGCTCCGGTAACATTTGACCACAAATTGCATACTCAACCGATGACGGAAATGGGTATAGAATGCTCCTCCTGTCATCACTATAGTAAACCCGACTATTTTCCTCCCTGCAGTAAATGCCACCATACCAAAAGTGATGAAATTAATTCTACATTTCCGTTAAATAGACCAAGTATTGAAGCTGCCTATCACCGTCAATGCGTCAATTGTCATCGGGAATGGAGCCGTGATATAATAGAATGCTCCTCGTGCCATGTGGAGAGAGGGGCAGGTGAGCGAGTTGATGAACACGTATCAGTTACTGAAGCATCGGATGATAAAAAGGTGTATGAAACGGATAAATATCAAAAAACGATAGTAACTTTCCTCCACCGAGAACATCTGGAATTATTTGAGGTGGATTGCGTTTCTTGCCACCGCGAGGGGAATTGTAGCATTTGACATCCTCTCGATGAAGAGGAAGAGACTGAGGAAGTTGCAATAAGTAAAGAGGATACTACTATAAGTTCATTGGAACGCCATAAATTGTGCGTCTCCTGCCACTCTAGCTGGGTATTTCCACCCGAAAATGTCGACAAAGAACAGTATTGCCAAAAGTGTCATACAGAAACCCAGAAACAGAAATTTGACCATGCTCAGAGTAGCGGTTGGCCTCTGAAGCAGTACCACTTAACGCTGAGTTGCAGTGAATGCCATATAATTAAAGGCGAGTTTGGCAAACTTGAAACAGGATGCGATGTTTGTCACCGCGGCTGGACCCCGGAAAACTTTAATCACAGTGTCACCGGGTTAGCTTTGGATGAAGATCATCGGGATATCGCTTGCAAAGACTGCCATATCGACAGCAAGTTTGATGAAGAGCCATCTTGTTCTGGCTCTGAGTGCCACGAAGAAGATATAAAATATCCTGAGAGTCTGCCTGGCCCAAAATCCAACGAAAAATAAAGTTCACCAAATTTTCACCGCAAGGTAGCTGCTGATGGACTTCGCCCAGACGCAAAGGAACGTGAAGCGTGAAACGTAAAACATCTTACTCACGCTTCGCGTTTCAATCTTTTACCAATTTCTTGCCAGCTTCATAAGCTTCTTGAAGAGCCGTAGGATGTTCTTTAATCTCGCCTTTATTGTCTATGCTTCTATAGAACAGTCCACCGCTATATGCGACATCCATCGCATCAAAAAAGATCTTAATAGTCCGGATAGCCCCTGCAAAAAGGCTTTTACCTTTTGTTCCTCCGACGGATATAAATATCCCCTTTCTCTGAGATTTTCTTTCGGTTTCCACCAAAGGCTGTTTGAGAATATATCTCTTCGCCCACAGAGCTTGGCAGCGGTCAATTAATGCTTTCGCCCACCCTGTGATTCCCATGAAAAATATCGGCGAGGCAAATATAATGTGGTCCGCTTCTAACAACTTCGGATAAATCTCCTGCATCTCATCTTTGACGACGCATTCGCCATGTTTGAAACACTCATTGCATTCTATACAGGGAATAATTTTGTAATTGCGGGCGTATATCTTTTCCACTTCCGCCCCGCCATCTTTGGCGCCTCTAAGGGCTTCGTCTAACAATAAATCCGTATTGCCGCCGCGCCGGGGGCTACCTGCAATACCTAATACTTTTACTTTTTTTTGCAAATTGTATACTCCTGATGCGTGATACGTAATGCGCAACTTTGACGTATTATGTTTTACGAAAAAGCTTTTTGCTCTTGGGTAGTTTTCTAAGTAAAGAAAAGTCGTAT
>DTYX01000344.1 GCA_012961655.1 Candidatus Poribacteria bacterium | reverse complement strand
AGTACAATTGGGATTGCCGCGCCAATCCACATTATGCGATTTGTGAAAAAAGAGGGTGGCGATTCGACAATATCTGCTGGAAGTTTCACCAACGGAAAAGCAAAGCGCTCGCTTTCCACCCACTGTTTGCGTAAAATCACGCTTAGACACACCATCACAAAGTATGTCACCAATACATAGGACGACCAGACAATCGCGGGTTTAAGCCACACACCCCATGGTACTGGCGTCCCCGACGGCAATGCCTCGTAAAAATATTTTACCGCTTTTTCGTCTTTGACGACTAACCAATCAGGCAGATATCGATAGAACAATTCCTTCCATTCGTTTTCCGGTGTGGCGTAATAGAACGGGCTTACGAGCATAAACAGATGATAACGCAGAAAACCCGATGAAGGAATGCCCGAAGCGACGAGCATCATGCACCATATCACAATCAATTCGGCGGAAGTCAGCGCCAATTTTTTCTTTAGCCGATGCAGCAGAATTGCGCCAAACAACACCAACAAAACCCACAGGAAAAACGAGCCGATGGGAAAATGATTCCCCGCGACAAATGTGCCGCGGATGTAATAATCGTTGTAAGGCGTTATCAGACACAGAAAGACCGCGCACAGCAGGCCGATAAAAACTGACCGTTTTGTGATGGCGGAAAGTTTGTTAAAATGGGGATTTTTCATCTTGTAGTGTTTTCCAACAAATTGATATAAATCAGGGGTAAGGTTATGTTCACATCGTGGAAAGTGAATATAACTTATGCTGACAACAGTCATCGTGGCGCGGATGCCACTTAGAGCGGCGACAAAAGCGGCAACGAACGAAACAAGAATAATTATCAGAACATAATTTACGGTGTATTTGGCAATACCATTCGGGCAACGCGAAGAACATTACCACCAAGGACGCTCAGAGATTTTCGCTGCTTCCAAACTCGTTTGCCAGCCTGAATGGGCGACATCCACGATTACACCGACACGATTCATCTCAGCAACGACCGCTCTGCCAAAATCGCTCAAACCCGAGTTTGCCGGTTCAGCACAGCCGTCGCCAATCATATTGCGTCGATTGTAAGTGAGATGCATCATGCGGCAACCGAGTTGGAAAAAGACGCGAATATAACGCAATTCCTCGTCTACCGAAACCCAGTCTTGAGGAAGAGGTACGCCGTTGCTGATGAGATATAAACAGTGCTTGTTCTGTTCTTTGGCGGCGACAATATCATCTGGAGTGACCGCTTTCCGCACAAAATCACGCATCATGTCCGTGACATAGGTGAAACGAGCCAGACGTTTGATTAAACGAAGCGGTGAATTGCCCTCTTCACCTGCATTCTGGAGGATACACGTAACCCCCGCGGCTTGCCAGGCTGCCATGAATTCCTCTTGCTCTTTCGCGTCGGTCACGCATCGTGTCATACTCATATCTTCCATCATATCCTGGAGTTCGATTTCCGAGGCTCCTGCTTCGACCGCCGCCCTTACGGCATCGCCATCTACGGCGGCGCGCGGCGCAAAACCATAGGATTCACAGATGACTGAGTTTTGGTGAAGTTCCATGCCGTGTTCAATGTCGCGCTGGTTGGGTTTTAGAATGCTCAAAGCAACTTCCCTAGCTCGTTGAATAATTTCATTCATGTTCTATCCCCCTTTTAATTCCATGACCAGTCGGTGTCCTAGCGATTGGGATTTTTCGAGAAGCTCAGGGCGTCGAGACGCCGCGTCTGCAGGGCCGAGCCTACTCTCCACGAAAAGTTCAACTGTGTCAAAATCACCAAACCAGGAGAAATAGTTTGCCAGGCGTTGAGCTATCTCTCGGTAATCGTCTCTGGGGCGGTCTTCGTAGGTCAGGATAATTGCCGCACGGCGTTTGCCTTTCAGATTGCCTACCTCCATGGCAAAACAGCGACAACGGTCGAAGAAGAGTTTGGTTTGTCCAGAAACACCGTCAAAGTATACAGGAGATGCAAGAATCCAGATATCGGCTGCACGCAATTTCGGGTAATAGGGCGTTAGCTCATCTTTCAGAGTACATTCGCCGGTATCGACACACCCATCACACGCTTGACAGCCGCGAAAAGTTAAATCATTGAGGTAGATGATTTGTGCTTCTGCGCCGCTTTCCTCTGCTCCTTGCAAAACCTGTCGCAGGAGCGTTGTCGAATTACCATCTCGCCGGGGACTACCGGCAATTCCGATGATTTTACACATTT
>DTYX01000343.1 GCA_012961655.1 Candidatus Poribacteria bacterium | reverse complement strand
AATTGTGAATAGCGACGCCGGCGTTGTTGACGAGGATGTTCACTGTGCCAAATTCGTCAAGCGTTTGCTGTACCATAGCCTGAACCTGTTTCTTCTGGGAAACATCGGTGGGAATTGCCAACGCCCTACGTCCCATAGAGCGCATCTCCTCTGCAACTTCTTCGATTTCAGTATCTGTTCTGGCAACTGCTACAACGTCAGCGCCCTCTTTCGCATAAGTCAGCGCAATCGCTTTGCCGATGCCGCGTCCGCTGCCTGTAACAATTGCCACTCGGTTTTTTAGTTTCACTTGAGACTCCTTAAATTTATGCTTTCATGTGGGTATTGAAAAACGATGAAGCTAATCGTAGCACAACTTTACATAATTAAACTTACGCTTGCTGCTACTGCTTCCTTTGTTTCTTGCTCTGGGATAGGAAGCCCAAAACGATGTGATTTTCACTTTGCAAAAAAATTAAACCATCTCAATATCTTCCAACGGCACAGTCATTTGCATCATGCCCAATTGCACCACAATATTTTCTGTATTTTTATCCATCTTTGAAATAGTCCCAACTCGATTTAAACTCTGTATCCGCACTTTATCACCTATTGCCACTTGACGAATAAACTCCTGCCTCTGTTCCTCTTCGGGGAATTCTGCCAACTGTTCGGACAAATCTTTATAAATCTCGTTGAGCGAAGTTAAAATCGTTTGAGATGAAGACTTGGCGCCCCTGATGCGAGCGATTTGTCCTTTGACCTTGCGCACTGCCGCAAAAGCATCTTTGTGGAATTGTTTTTGCAAAAGCTTTTCCTGTTCAACCAGTTTTTGCAACTTCAGTCGATATTCTTGTTCCAATTGAAACGCCGTTGTCTTCGATACTTCAGCGGCGCGCTTATTTTTCTCTGCGATAATTTTGGCTGATTGGAGTTGATTTATCAATTTCGCTACATTTTCATCTTCCTTTGCAGAACTCGTTTCCGCGCCCTCAATGACTGCGGACGGTAGCCCCAAGCGTTGCGCTATTGCCAAGGCGTTACTGCTGCCGGGAGTGCCAATCAATAGCTTATAGGTTGGTTGCAAGGTTGCCAGGTCAAATTCCACTGAAGCGTTCTCGATGCCCGGCACGGTGTAACCGAGGTTTTTTAGAGGGCTAATATGAGTTGTCACCGCTGTTTTGACGTTTCGTTCATGCAGATATTCCAGAATAGATTTTCCCAACGCCGCACCTTCCGCCGGGTCAGTCCCGCCGCCCAATTCGTCCAGGGTGTTTGGCCCAGTTATAATCAAAGTATTGAAATCATCCCCAAGGCGGAAATCTATCGGCACAACCTCTGTGACATTTTCAAGTTTATCCGATTTGCTGGCTTCGCGTTGTAAAGCTAATAAAAGTGGATGTCTTGCTCCATTCACATCGATAACGCCGTCGGTATTCAGCAACGGTGGATTCATCTCGTAATCGCGGCTGAGACAGACCTTCGCATAAGTTAAATCGATATGTGCGAGCAATTTCAAAGTTTTGCAGAGCGCTTCAGTCTTGTCAGCTATCATCGCGGTTATTTCGCGTATAATTCGTACCATCTCCGCTTTCTCAGCATTCATAAGCTCCTGCAATTCATCTCCCATACCGAGAACAGCCTGTGGTTCGATGAAGAGCGAGTTGCCACTGTCGGACTTATCACGAATCGCTCCTGCCACTCTATCTGCATGACGCTCTTTCACTGCGAGAACCGGACGTCCCTTACGTTCTCTCACAACCGTATCCTGCAGATAGGGATTGATACCCTTAGCGCGAATCACAGATTGTAGCTTGCTGCGAATGCGTCCTCTGAGAATCTGAATCTGATTTCGAATGGACTTCAGGGTGGGACTGGCGCTGTTTCTCATGGCGCCGCCGTCGTCAAACGCCCGTTCAATCTTCTCTTCAATGCTGGGATAGGTACTTATGGAACGTGCAAATCGGCGCAAATTGGGATAATCTTCGGCTGTATCTTGCAAATATTCTTTGACAATTCTCCCCGCTCGCAGCGTCTCCTTTATCAAGATAATCTCCTCGGACGGAAGTATCTCCTCGCCCTTATCCAGTTTCTCCATAATTGGAAACAGGTCATGCAATCCACCCAACGGCAGCCGAACATTCGGCGATAACAGCGATTTCAAATCCGTCGTTTCAGCGATAAGCTGTTCGATTCGCTTAACATCAGTCAAAGGGCGAATCCGTTGCGCCAAGTTCTTACCCAAACCAGAGGTAGCATAGTTTACCAATAATTCTTTTACCTTACCGTATTCCAGCACATCCAAAGTGTGTTGATTCATTTTATAACCTCATCAAAGTTGTCCACATGCGTCTCTGTTCTTAACTGGGACTAAAAATCCCAGCCTATACTTGAATAAACCTTTATTTACGAGTTTTCTTCAACGAATTTAGGATTGTTT
>DTYX01000342.1 GCA_012961655.1 Candidatus Poribacteria bacterium | reverse complement strand
TTGATTAGCGCCATCCTTACCTTCCTTCCTTTTCATCCCTTCCCTCATACTCTTTTGCCCTTTAAACGTCTCTTTAAGGCAAAAAGTGCTTAACTGAAAAAGTCGTATTCTTAGATAGCTGGCAAGGACACGAAAAACTTGCTCCCCTCGCCCGGTTCAGATTCGGCCCATATCTTTCCACCATGTCGGTCGAGAATCCTACGAGCGATGGTCAATCCCAGCCCCTCGCCTGCGCTCGCTTCTGGGTTTAAGCGATGGAATATCTCATAGATTTTATCCTGATATTCCGCCGCGATGCCAATTCCGTTGTCCTCCACGCAATATACAGCTTGCCCTTCTTCTTTTCGTCCTGAAATCCGAATGATACCCGGTCGGTTGGGGTCGAGATATTTCAGAGCATTGTCCACAAGATTAGAAAAGACCTGGTTAATCTGCGTCCCATCGCCGCTGCACGAGGGCAATGTCTCAATCTGCAGCGTTACGTCCTTTTCTTTAATCTGAAACTCGAAAGCGCCGGCAACATCGGACATAAGTCTGTTCATATCCAGTTGTTGGATTGTCAGCGCCTCACGGCCCAGGCGCGAAAGCCTAAGAAGCCCTGAGAGCAATGAATCCATTTTGGATGTGCTCGCGAGGATGTATTGAAGCGCCTCAGGAATATCTTCATCCAGAAAAGAAGCAAGTTTCTCTCTTACCGTGGAAGAAACATCTTCGGTGTGCAGAACAGAATATACTTGTTTAATGGAGTTCTCCAGTTCCCTGCTGAAACCCTGAATATTCAACAGCGGCGACCGCAGGTCGTGTGAAGCTATGTAGACTATCTGTTCCAATTCCTTGTTTTTCTCTTCCAGTTCATTGAGCAGGCGTTTACGCTCTTTTTCTGCCTGCTTGCGTTCAGTGATGTCACGGGCGAAACCTTGAACGACCTTCCGACCGCCGTACTCAATGAGGCGGCTGCTAATCTCGACCGGCATCTCCGTGCCGTCCTTGCGCCGGTGGACGGTCTCAAAGGTGATGCTGCCGCCTTTCTGCAACTCACGGATATTGGCTTCTATCCGTTCAACAGAATATGATGGGGCTATATTGTCAAGCGTTAGCTCCATAAGCTCTTCATGCGTATAGCCTAATCGTTCAGCCGCATTCTCATTGACGTCCAGGAACCGGCGGGTTGAAGGGTCCAAGATAAAGATTGAATCGTTGGCATATTCAAATAAGTTGCGGTACTTTTCCTCAGATTCCCGCATCTCCTCCGCTAATCGCTTTATTTCCTCGTAGAGGCGCGCGTTTTCGATGGCTACGCCGATGTAACTCCCAATGTGATTCAATAGGTTCACATGATTAGGCTTGAAATGACCTGCCTTACGTGTGACCAGGGTCATCACCCCTATTACTTTACCTTTGTAGTTGACGGGCACGCCAGCGTAGGAATGCAATCCTTCTCGACTGGCGGTCGGGGAGATGTTCCTTGGGTCTACGGCAAGGTCAGCCACCACCAGAGCCTTGCCCGATTCCGCCACTCGACCTGATAATCCCTCACCTATCTTGAATCCGGTGACTTCTCGAAGCACATCCTGCGAAATTCCATGATGGGCGGCTGGAGCGAAGGTCTGGCTGATTTCGTCGAATAGGTATATCAGGCCTCCCTCAACGCTCAGTACTTCCATGGTCTTTTTCAAAGCAGCGTCCAACACCTCTTTCAGGCCAAGGGACTGGTTCACTACAGTGGCGATGGCGTTGAGGGCGGATAATTCCTCATTGCGCCGCTTAATCTCCTCTTCTACCTCCTTGCGCTCAGCTAAGTTCTGCATCCAGTGGCGTAACTCCGTCGCCGGGAGGTTGTGGTCCAGCAGTTCGGCCGGAGGGATGTAGTAAAAGTTATCGTAGGTTTTCGTGCCAACCACAACAATAGGATGGGTACGCAACACGTCCAACAACACTTCAGGTTTGAATCGCCGCCGGTCGTACTGGCAGAGAGCCAGGCACTTACTGCCGGGGAAAAACTCGTTCAGCTTAGCTTCGTACTCGATTAGCCGCTCGGAGCCGGGCAGTCCTCGCAGCGCCCAGGTCATCTCGCCAGTGACACGCAGGGCTGAGTAGCCCTCAACCAAGGCGCGCTCTGTTTCGGTCCGTAGTAAGGCAATCATTCTATCTGGGTCGAAGACGCCTTCCCGCATATAAGCGTCATCACAGGTGAGAATGCTCAGTTGCCCATTTGCCAAGTAGGGCTCAACTTTTAGCCCATCGTCCCGCAAATAGCTTAGGATGGTCTCAGCGGTACGGACATCCATAATGTAGATTATTTTCTCACTCTGCGTCAGCCCTTGACGCAAGAAGGGCGTCAGCACCGCTCGGTGCTCTTCCTCTGTTTCATAGATGCAACAGAGATGTTCTCCGGGCTCGAAGTCTGTTATTGTGTGTGGTAAATCAGTCTGCGTCATAGTTTCTCCTTTTCCGGGAGAAAGCTCCTTGTAGGTCGAAATTCCGTAAGACGAAGTCGTCGGTGAGCGAAGCGAACATATTTCGATATGCCCTCGTCGATTTTGGAAATTCCTTGGATTGAGTAGTCCCGAGAATCGGGGCGTATCGAAATCGACCTACGAGTCTACTTTCTGAGAAAACTCGGATGTCTCATTATTCTAGTTCACCAATTCCTATTCACACTTGCCTTTGGAAACCAGCACCAGAGGTAGCGTCATTTAAATCGGCAGTAGCTAATTACTTAAAATCCCCGCGCTCTAAGTTATGATTTTTCATCCGCCCTTGCAATTGCCGCCGCGATATGCCCAGCAGTTCCGCGGCTTTGGTCACATTTCCCTTCGTTTGCTTCAATGCGGCGCGGAGATACTGCAGTTCTATATCTTCGAGGGATACTCCACCTTCGGGAATTTCAATGGATAGTTCTACAGGTCCCTGCGGTTGATGGGAAATTTCAGGCGGCAAGTCATCAAGGTCTATGAGATTCCCTTCGCCGAGCACAAACACCTGTCGCAGGAAATTTTCCAACCGTCTGACATTTCCCGGCCAGTCATAGCGTCTCAAAGCCGACATAGCTCTTGGGGTTATCTGTTTAGGTTCTGCGTTATATTCTTTACTGAACTTATCGAGGAAGTGTTCCACCAGCAGAGGAATATCGTCTTTCCGCTCGCGCAGAGGCGGCAGGGTCAACGGGATGACATTTAGACGATAGTAAAGATCTTCTTTAAAATTACCCTTTTCGATCTCTTCCTCTAAATTTTTGTTGGTCGCCGTGATAATACAGATGTCCACTTTGATAGGTTCTGTGCCGCCAATGCGGAGAAATTCACGAGTCTCTATAACTCTCAGCAGTTTGGCTTGAATTGCTGGGATAATATTGCTAATTTCATCTAAAAATAGAGTTCCTTTGTCGGCTACTTCCATCAGCCCAATTTTTCTGGAGTCCGCGCCGGTGAAAGCGCCGCGTTCGTGTCCGAAGAGTTCGCTCTCCCATAGTTGCTCAGGAATCGTACTACAGTCAACCGGTGCAAATGCCTGATTGCCGCGTTTGCCATATTTATGAATAGCCTTCGCCACCAACTCTTTGCCTGTGCCGCTTTCACCCATTATGAGGACTGGATTGACATCGTGTTTGATAATTCTGGTCATATTCTTGTATATTTGAAGTATCTTGGGACTGTTGCCGATAATTTCTGGAAATTCGTATATCTCTTCGCTCTCCGTGGAATCCTCGCTTGCGTTATCACCACCCCGTCTTATCCAGAGCGCTCTTTTGATTTCATCCTTCAGTTTATTTAATTTGTCCACTTCATAAATAGGTTTCTCTATGTAATAAAAGGCGCCGCCACGAGACACCAGTTCGACTGCATCTTTCAAATCAGGGAACGCAGTGATAATAATTACAGGCAAATCTGGATCCGTCTTTTTTATCTCACGAAGCAAGTCTGCGCCGCTCATCTCAGGCATCTTCATGTCCGTAATGACTAAATCAAAATGTTCAGCTTTCAGCTTTGTCAACGCCGAAGAGGCAGATTGCGCAATGTCTGTGTCATATCTTTCGCGTTTCAGTATCTTCTGCAATTCTATACATTGGTCATATTCATCTTCTACGACAAGAATATTTGGCATTTCAATCACTCCTGTTCCATCGCGAATCAAGAAGGCATCGCAGAATGGAAATCGCTCCTGATGATATGAAAGCTTCGCTGAGTTTAAACCCTGAGAACGTCTCAGAATCTAAGCTCGCATTCATATCAGCGTTGTGTTAATTGTAACACAAAAGTTGGGAAGTTTCAATAGGATTTGCCAACTTAGAAAGTTGGGCCACTTGGAATAATAGTTTTTATCCACATATTCCGGCCGTCGGTGACAATTGTAATAGCGCCGGATTTACTCGTTTGTAACAGCTTGATGCCGCGTCGCTTGTACCTCCTTAAAACTGCTTTCGATGGAAAATTAAATCTGCTTAGTTCGCTGGCTGATATCACGGCGAAAGCAGGATTGACGGCATTGAGAAATGCTTCACTGCTTGAAGTGATACTGCCATGATGTGGCGCCTTGAGGATATCAGCGCGAAGGTCAACGCCTGAATGGAGCATCGCATATTCGGCTTGAGCTTCGATGTCGCTTGCGAATAGGAAGGTTATTTGACCAAACCGAAGTTTCAGCACAATCGAATTGTTATTGATGCTGGATTGACTGAAATCGGTGAAATTTGTATCGATGGGATTGAGGATTTCAACTTCATAGAAGCGTGACTGCGATATTTTATGTCCCGCTGAAATCGAAAGTGAGCCGAGGTTCCCCGGCTGATAATCAATCTGTTTCTCTGAGGCGATGGCGCGTAATTCACGATGAATTTTGATGGGAATATCTCGATTATGTATACCGATAATCTGGTTCACCTGAAAATTTTTTAGAATGAATGCAAGTCCGCCAGCGTGGTCATTGTGAGGATGGGTTAAAATCACCGCGTCGATTTTGCGGATGCCTTTATGCCGCAAGAACGGTGCGATAACTCGTTCTCCCGTGTCGTATTCTGGCGTGCTTGGTCCGCCGTCGATTAAAATGTTTTTGCCATCGGGAAATCGCACAAAAGCTGAATCGCCCAATCCCACATCGAGGAAAGTTACTTCCAAAAGATCACCGCCCGGTTGTATAGCGGAATGCCAGATGCAGAAGGATATGACTGCTAAAGCGATGATTATAGCTTTTCTTTTCTCTCGGCGCAGGAATCCTAAATTGGCGATAGCCAAAATACCAATCGTGTAGATGACGAAAAATCGGAGGGATGGAGTAGGTACCTCGACGACGGCGTATGGAAGGTTTGAAAAGAAGTGGGTAATTCTCAGCAAAATCCAGATAGCCAGGCGATTCGCATAGGCAAAAGGCAAAGCAAGCGGAATCCAGACGAATCCAGTTATGACAGTGATGAACGCGACGCAGACGATATACCAAACTACCCAGACAGCGGCGATGTTTGTGAGAATGGCAATCGGATAAATCAGATTGAATTGCCTGGCAATAAGCGGCTGGCTGGCTACTTGCGCTGATGCGGAGACAGCCAACGGCAAAAGAAAAATTTTGTTTGCCCGTTGAAACAGCTTCGATTGAGGCAATAGCGCGAGCAGAATGTCCCATTTTGACATGAAATAGATGATGGCGGCGGTCGTCGCGAAGGAGAGTTGGAATCCAATGTCCCATAGCGATGTCGCATTGAATAGCAACAGCAGCAAAGCGGCAAAACCCAAAAGATTCAATAAATCAGTGTCTCGGTCAATGATTTTGGCGATAAAATAGAGGATAATAATGACGGATGCTCGAATGACTGAAGGACGATAGCCGACAATGCAAGCGTAAAGTATGACCAAACCCGCGGTCAAGGCGTAAACATACTTTTCCACCGTTATGAACTGAAAGGTTCTCGACGGCGGTGAATCTTCCGATGGAGTCGAACCTCGTCGGAGTTTTATCGCGTTGAGGAGCGAAATGGATAATTTGAATAGCAACTGGAAGAGCAGAAATCCCGCAAAGGCTATCATTCCGACATGCAGCCCAGATACCGCGAGGATGTGCATAATGCCGCTGTTTTTAAAACTGAGCAGTATATCTTCCGGCAAAGCTCGCTTTTGCCCCAATATGATACCTTTTAGCACGTTGGCGTAAATCGGCGCATCCCGCATCGTCCGCTCGAAAATCCCCTCAACCCTCCGGCGCAGATTATCCATCCAACGCATCCAGAGATAGCCGCCGTCTTCACCGACTTTCTTCACACTCGCCGCATCTCGAACATAGATTATTCCGAAAACGCCCCTTCTCGCCAAATATCCCCTGTAATCAAATCCTCCTTCGTTTCGCTTACACTGTGGCTGCCGCAATTCACCGACGACTTCGACCACATCTCCGTATCGCAAGTTTGATAGGACAAGATTCCTGTCCGAACGACGGCTGTAATCCCCCCGGCCCCCTTTTGCAAAGGGGGAGTAAATGGAAAACGAACTCCGTTTCACAAGAATTTTCGCTTTGATATCGCCGCGACTATCCTCTTTCTTTACTGGAGACAATTTACCAGATATGCAAAAAGCAACGCACGCCTTCGGCTTAGCGTGTATTTGGGGGGATTTCGTTCCCCGTTCTTCATCGTCAGGTTGGTCGGGGTTATACGTCACATACCCGGATAATCGCACCTTTTGATTGTATAAATCGGGTGGGATTGGCGAGGACACTGCCGCTTGATAACGAAAAAATCCCAGCGCAAACAGGGAAAGCCCCAAAAGTATGCCTCCCCAAAGCAAAAGTTGCTTTTTGTATGCGACAACCCCTGCTATGACCAGGATTGCGGAAATTAGCCAGGAATAAAATTGATATTGGGGAATTAGTCCGCTCTGTAAGGTAAGATAATCGCTCTGTGAGTTAAGATAAGAAGCAAAAATGCCTCCGAGGAGGTATGGGAATAAGGCTTTTAAGGCAGGACGGTTCATCCTTTTTCACTCCCCCTTTAATAAAGGGGGCCGGGGGGACTACGTCAATGGTCTGGTTTCATTCGTCAAACTTTGGTGAAAACAGTTTTCCGCCCTTTCTGACGAAATTCTACGTAAAAAGCATCAAAAATATCTAATCTACCCAATACCGCTGGTGCTCTTTCTGAAAGTGCCCAAGCCACTCGGCAGCTTATCTCATGAACACCTATCTGAACTTTAATTGTTCGATAAACCACCGGCAACCCCATCGCTACTCCGCCCAACGTGTAAACCGGTTCATCCAATTGAATATTCAAACCCAAATTCAATCCTACCTTGTAAGGGATTAACGTAACATCAGCACCGGAATCTATCAGGAAATCTGCCCAAACC
>DTYX01000341.1 GCA_012961655.1 Candidatus Poribacteria bacterium | reverse complement strand
TCGGTGCAGTAGATAAAAGATTTGAAACCATAAATGCCAAATTTGAAGCCATAAATACCAGATTTGACGCCATAAATACCAGATTTGACGCCATAAATGCCAGAATGGATGATTTAAAAACTACGCTAATCTTAATTTGCGGCATATTTGTCGCCGTTCTCGGTTTACCTCAAATCCTTGCCTATTTCAAAGACAGAAGGGAAAAAAGAGAAGCCAAAGAAGCAGAAGTTAGTGCGCAAGAATTCGCTGAGCTCAAAGCCCAAGTCGAAGTCCTTATGAAGGCTCAACAAAAGACAGAGTGATACCTCTGTCTTTATTTTTTACCACTTTACAACCTTCCCAAATCATACTACAATAAAATTAAAGCAGTTTTCCTTATAAATGATAAGAAAGAGAATACAAATTCCTTGGATAATCACCGCGATTGCCCTTTTCGATATTTTTCTTTTTGAAGTTGGTGGACAATCCTTTCAATTCATCGAACAGGAGCAAACATCAGTTGATGAGCGAGCAGAGGCGCTCTGCGTTGTGGGATTTTCACTTGAACAACAGGGAAAGTTAAACGAGGCAATGCACGCCTATCAAAAGGCGATTGAGCTTCAACCTAACTATGCTGTCGCTTATGCACAATTGGGTTTTGTGTATGAAAAACAGCAGGATTTTGACGCCGCGCAGCAAGCATTTCAAGCAGCGATAAAACTTCAACCGAAACTCGCCACAGCCCACGCTGGGCTTGGATTTGTATGCTTGCAAAAAGGCGCATTCGCAGAGGCGATAGCAGCTTACCAAAAAGCGATATTTCTTAATCTGAATTCCGTTCAAATTTTAAAAGACCTTGGTCTCGCTTATGTAAAAAATAAACAATACGATGAGGCTATTAAAATTTACAAGCGGGTTATTCAACTTTCGCCCAATTCCGCAGATGGATACTGCGCCATAGGAAGCACTTATATGGCGATGGGCATGTTTGATGAAACGGAGGCAGCATACAGAAAAGCGCTAATTACCGGTCGTTTGCCTTTATCTGCCCCCAAACCGTTGTGAGTTTTTCTGTTGGCTCAACGGGGCTCATATTCCAGTTGGGGATTTCTGGACCTGTGACGGTTATGTTGTCAAAATACACAGCCTTATCTTGGCTTCCTACAGCGATGGTACCTTTTTTATGTTCTTTATCCGTACCATCGATTACGACTTTACCATCATAGTAGACTTTGATGGAATCTCCCTTCATGCTTAGCTTCACTTTGCGATATTCATCCACTTTAGGAGCAAAATTCCCACTGCCTACTGTCGCAATACCGGTATTGATATCCCAGCCTGGATTTTTATACAGTTTGATTTCTCCTGAAGCAGGATACAGCCAGACGACGTAATGGCCACCGGTCTTAAGGTCGACTCGTCCTCGAATACCGCCTGGGTAGTTTGCAATCTCCGTGAGTTTGATATCGACTTCAACGTCGTAGTCAGTCCACTCACGGACGTTGGAAACTTTGGATGTGCCGACAAAATTCATCTGAGAAATCGCTTGCTGCCAGGGTATTCCTTTTGGGTCGAACATCATCGCGCCGTCTTTCACACCCCAGAAAACCTTACTGTCTTTATTCTGCGGCGAGCGTTCCCACCCCTCCGCATCTCCATCGTCAAAATCTTCTATGAGCGTTCCCGCTAAAGACATCATCACTGGAATCAAAATCACCATGAGAGTGAGGAAGAGTCCAACAAATCCCTTCAACATTGAAAACACCTCCTTTATTTTGGCGATTTGTAGGTCGAGATTTATATCTCGATGCTAATTGTCGAATTTGGAAATTCGATAC
>DTYX01000340.1 GCA_012961655.1 Candidatus Poribacteria bacterium | reverse complement strand
TCTATGGACTTTTCACACACCCTCTAAGTGAAAAACTCGTGTGACTAATAAAAGTATACACAGACTTCCGAAGTCTTGGAGACTTTAAAACGTAGAACGTAACAATAATTACGTTTTACGCATTACGTTTTATGACTTATGTTAATATTCATAATAAGCGCGCTGTTCGTCATCGGGCAAGCCAACAATCAATCGTTTTATGATGACCCTTTCGGGGGTAAACATTTCGTCGAAGCTAAGGTGGATAAGCTGACTGCCTATGTGAACGAACAGGTTACATATACTTTTAGCTACTACCATACAGTAATCTCTCCATTGGAGAGTCAAAAAACATTGCCCGCCTTCGCCGATTTTTGGACAAAAGAATTACCTTTAAAACCGTATTGGAAAAACATAGGAAACGAAAGGTATCGAGTAGAAGCAGTCAAGGTCGCTCTTTTTCCGATGACAGCGGGGAAAATTAAGATAGAGCCTGCTAGACTATATCTTCCTGAATCTGAGAAGAGGTTGACCACTAAGCCCATTACACTAACTATTCTGCCGCTGCCTGAAAGCGGCAGACCGGCAGGATTTACTGGCGCCGTGGGCAGTTTTAAGCTCACAGCGGATATCGATAAACAGATAGTTGAAGCCGGACAACCGATAACACTCACAGTCAAAATCTACGGCGAAGGCAATATCGATTTCCTCACTGAACCTGAGATGCCTGAATTGGTGGGCTTGACAAAATTTGAGCCCAAGATATCCAGGCGCTTCGTGAAGAATACACATAAAATCCGGGGGGAAAAAATCTACGAGTATGTTTTTGTGTCGATGATAGCGGGACAATGGCAGTTTTTGCCCATTCAACTACCATATTTTGAACCAACTTCAGAAACGTATCGGATAGCACGCGCCGAACCGATAGAAATCCGAGTGATGCCAAGCGCATCCTCGGGGAAAAAGATTGAACCCCCAGTACAAAGTGATATTCAAATTATCGGCAGGGATATCCAGCATATCAAGCCAGCAGAGGTGCGTCTTTCTGACCAATCGATTTATCTTTACCAACGTTACTATTTTTGGATTTTGCAACTATTACCCGCGTTAGCTGTCGCCGGAGCTTTAATCTACAAAAGACGGCGAAAACAGCAACAAAGCGATATCCAAGTTCAAAAAAGGAAGATAGTCCAAAAGACAGAGATGCGTCTGGAACAAGCTAAAAGGCTCATGAACGCCAACAGCGCACAAAAATTTTTCGATACTCTCGCGAAGATATTGCATCAATATATCGCGGAGGTTTTGAATATCTCACCGGTGGGTCTAACGACGACATCTATATCATCACAAATGACTCAGAAAGGCATCCCTGAAATTATCCGTTTGAAACTGGTCGAAGTATTACAGCGGTGCGATTACGGACGATTTGCGCCAGCAACTTTGACGCTAAAGGAGATGCAACAGACCTTAAATGCCGCGAAAGAAGTTGTCGGGCAGATTGGAGACATATAAGCAGTTGTTAGTTTAGCATACAGGGCAAATCATAAGCTAATCCTCACAAATCACATTGAGACTGATACAAATTCTGATGGCAGAGATAGTATAGGGGAGTATCTTCAGGTGTGTATTTCGACCAATTACAAGCAGGGACAGTTGTACAAACGCGTAAAATGATAATTTTGAAGTTCCACAGCTAAAAAATCCAAAACGTATAAGTCCGTTGCTGTAGAATGATGCTGAGAACGCTCCAGAAACCGCCGACGGCGAATTCACCCAATATTAGCCCCAGAAAAAATGGGATTGCGTTGCGATGCGTTTTTAGGCCGCCGTATCGAAGAATGACCCATTTTGCGCCAGAACTGATGACCAGACAGAACCAGATGTAGTCGATGCCAAAGTTAGTTGATAGTGCGTAGCCTGCGGGATGAAATGGCCACCAGAGAAATCTCATTCGCATTGCCATCAATAAGAAGGTGAATACGAAGCCGACGCCAAAGAAAGTGAGGGCGGGATAATTTGTCGGCGATGGAAAATTGAGGTAAGTTGGTAAACGACGGAATGTCTCCCAGGCAAACCATCTGCCTGGCGCATCAGCGACTTTATACGACATCTCCAGCATTGCCCAAAAAGACGCTGGCACTGCGATAATGACCGCGAGCATCATGGCGAATACTAATTTGCGATTGTCCATATTCGTCCGTTCCGCCATTTTGAGGCCTTCGAGTTGTTGTGGCATCGGATGGTTTCGATATGACCGGTTAAAAAACCAGTAGAAGGCAATTATTGTGAGATTTCCTGCCCCCAGCCTTCGCGTTCCGAAAAAATCTACCATGATATGTCCGGCATTCATCGGCGTTAGTTCATGGGTAGGCGGTCCTAATTCCGCGCGCATCCGAGTTATGGCGGTTGATATGCCTAAGTAGAGCATGAAAAATACAACCGCAGCCCAGATGGTCATTCCCGCTCGGACGGAAAATGCTATTAAAAAAAACAATCCGCCGATTAAGCCGAAGAACGCCCACCGGTATGAGAGCGGTTCCTGCGTATCATCAACTTGAGATGAACTCATAAAAACTCGTCTTAAAACTAACTGCAAATGTCGGCGAGTTATCCACACCGCCAGAATTCCCAAACCTATCCATGCTCCCGAAGATTGTTGATTCAGATACGGAAATCCCGGCAGACTGCGGAGTCCAAGAGCTGCGGCGAGTACCTGCTGCCCCTTCCTAAAGAGGTAGAAAAACCAGGTCGAAAATGATAAGTCTAATGGAAGAAAAAAACTTAATCCGATGGCAAACGGGTAAAACGATAGAGGCAGCCAGCCGATTGCACTCCAGGGTTTGGTCGTAAAGTAAATTCCGAGATTATGCTGTGAAACTTTGACCGGGATTGAAGGTAGAGAAGGAAAATAGAAATGCAATCCGTTGAGCACATTCAGCGCGCCAGCCAATCCACATCCTATCCACATCAACCGATTTGAAAAAAATCCAGAAGCCCCGCCTTTTTCGGTAATTGCAAGCGGTAGTTGAATGATGGGATAAGTCAACTTCTCTTGTTCAGTCCATTGCCGCCGTACTATCACATTGACGCAAACCATAACGAATAACAACGCGACGATGAATGATGTCCACCAGAGCATCGGAGTCAGCCATGCTTTGATATGCGCGGCGGTATACAAAGTGGAACCGCCTTCGTAATATCCGCGCAATACACTTTTATCGCTAATCGACAACCAACTCGGGATGTATCCGCCAAACAGTTCCATCCATTCATTTTCCGGCGTCGAATACCACGATATATATGGGATAGCGGGAATGAGAATTTGCAACATATCGTGAGAGGATATGGTCGAAGCTATGCAAAGAATCACATAGATTGTCAATAGTTCGCCTTGACTTAGAGCGGCTTTGGGCGCAAAGTTCACTGCGAACAGATTACAAACTATGATAGTGACCAAAATGAATATCGTGTTGAAAAAAAGCGATGCGCATGTCGGGTGGCCAGAATACCAGACAATTTCTATCTGAATAACCCAGTATGCATTGAATGGAATCAATATCAGTCCGATGAGCAAAGCTCGCCATGTTACGCTAGGTGTTTTAGATTGCACGTTTCTTAACCTTCCTAGCTGCCAATGAATTTCTGTTGACTGGACATCTGTCCAAATCATATCATGAATGAAATGGAAATTCAAACGGATTTTTACCTAGACATCAAATATGTACTGCTCTATATGTTTTGACTTAACGGAAATCTTGCGTCGCCCCTCTGTAGCGACAAATGGTGGCACTGAGGCACGCCGCTACGTTTGTTTAGTAACCAAC
>DTYX01000339.1 GCA_012961655.1 Candidatus Poribacteria bacterium | reverse complement strand
TTCAATCCCCTTTTCAATTCCCTGTTCAATTCCTTGTTCAATTCCTTGTTCAATTCCTTGTTTAATTCCTGCAATTTCTCCTTCGGCATAAGCATCTTCTTTATTATCTTTCCATGCTTTTTTGTCTCTTGCTGTGTTTATTAAATGTTTCTCGTGCGATTTGCGTTGTGATTCACTCAAGTTCATAAGGTTGAGTTTCTTTTTTACCTTATCCATTCCTTTGGACTTCGCCTTAGTATGAACTTTATTGTTCTTAAGCATATATATCCATTCATCTACATATAAACTAATGTTGGATATTCCAATTACTCGTATTAAAAAAGCAATAAATAGCAAGATTATAATTACTAAAATATCTTTTTTATCCATTTTTTATTCAAAAAATCTTTGGACTACAAAAACTAAGTCGTTCCGCTTCGCAAGGCGAATCTCCGCGTTTCCCTTTTTGGTTGCCCATCTTCGGATACCTGTTCAGTTTATTCATCTCCATGATTAACTCGCCATATTTGTATTACGCTGCAAAAGGTTCCATCCGCGTGGCTGCTTATGTGATGACGCCAATTTTAGTCTTTGAAATTATCAATTCTCGTCAGCGACTTATTCGGTTATTTACCGTATCAATTATCCCCTCGACAATTGCCGTCGGCTGGACGGCGATATTTCTCGCGGCTCGATTAAGTCTCTGGCGCTGGAGCAGCGCCTACGAAGGTTTGTTGTTTGAACACTATTCCATCTATGGGGCTTTTACCGCGGCGATATTTTTAATCTTATTGAGTCGGATATTTTTTGACAGCGGCAATTTTGATCGAGTTGGTTGGACGATGCTTATAGGATTTTACCTTGTTGCGCTTCTTCTCTGTTTTTCGCGCGGAGCGTGGATAGCTGTTATCGCCGGCGTATTTTTTCTGTTCTTTGTGCGAACGGGCGAAGGACAACAACATAGAAAAATAGCGTTAATAACCGCTATCGGATTATTGCTCTTAATTCTGATAAGCATACCTGGCGTAGCTGGTGAGATTTATAATCGTATTGCAACTATTTTTGATGTCCATTACGCTTCTAACCGTTCACGCCTGTTGCGCTGGGGAACCGCGCTCATGATGTTTTTACGTCATCCCATCGTCGGCTGGGGATATACCTCCTTTGCGCTTTCCTATCAAAATGACCCCGCTTTAGTTGGCACCTACGTAGCCAGATACAAACCCGGCGCTCACAGCGAATTTCTGACCGTGTTGGCGGAACAAGGGATAATCGGTTTCATCTCCTGGATGTGGCTCATCATCGCGTTCTTTCGATATGGGTTTCGTTTGCTTAAACGCATTGACATTCCCTTTTGGCAATCTATCATCATCGGTCTGATGGCAGCCGAGTTATCTTTCCTTGTAAATTTTATCACGAATAATCTGCTCCAAGCAGACCGAATTGGCATCCCATTTTGGTTGATTTATGGGCTCTTGCCAGCTATCGAAAACATGATGAATGCTGAAGATAGTAAGGCTCGAAATGATGAATGAATTATTACTTATCGATTACTTCTTCCTCAAAAATTTTCAATATTGAGGGATTGCCTTATACCTTTATCCGATAATGAAAACCGTCATCGATTCGCTTGCTCTCAAACATCGTACCGTATGCGCGACGACAAACGTAAATTCATCTCAGAGGGCTTCATCGCCGCGTTCGCCTGTTCTGATGCGAATGGCCTCTTCGACAGGTATGACAAAAATCTTACCATCGCCGATTTTCCCAGTATTTGCGGCTTGTAATATCACTTCAACCGCTTCATCTAGAATATCATCTGGGACGACGATTTCGATTTTCAATTTGGGGAGGAATTCTATGGCATATTCGCTGCCGCGGTAGAGTTCTGTGTGCCCTCTTTGTCTGCCGAATCCCTTGACTTCAGTTACTGTCATGCCTTGAATGCCCAGGCTGTCCAACCCTTCCTTGACATCTTCTAATTTGAATGGTCTGATAATACATTCTAATTTCTTCATGTCCGTCCTCGAAAAGTGGTAGATAAAAAGCTTTCAAACTCGCGGATTGACAATATTCTCAAGCATCTCAAGGTTCCGCTCATATACTTCGAAATGCTCGCTTTCGACATCGTCCGGGTCTACCAACTTCAACCACAACGCCCGGTCCTTTTTTCCACGGCTTAGCCTCTTCTAAAAATAGCACAGATAAACACCAAAAACAAGCAAAATCGTCGTTGTCCCGAGAATTTCTCAAAGCCAGTCTTTGCTCTATATAAGCAGGATACATGCCACAAATCAGATTTGCCAATAAAAAATATCGGATGTGCAAAAAGATTGAGTAACCATGCGGATTACTGGCAATTTCACAAATCCCCCCTACGCCCCCCTTTATGAAAGGGGGGAATTTATGCCTTTGAAAACTCAATTAATCAACATTGGTGATTG
>DTYX01000338.1 GCA_012961655.1 Candidatus Poribacteria bacterium | reverse complement strand
GGAAGGCGTCCATTTTAAGGGTTGCGTTTTAGCTACCCTCATCAATCCCTCCATTTCCTCAGCGCCCAAATTCAGCGTAAAAGAAGAATCAGATTAATTTGAGCAACTTCAGCAGTAGGGCAGTAAACACGTTGAGCACTGTAAACCAGAGTGGAATCCACCATAACAACATTCTGAAACGAGCCTCCAGAGATTCAAATCTGGCGTCCACTGATTCAAACCTGGCTTCCATTACGCCTATGGATGACTCGAACCTCGTGTTCATCTCTTTCTGAAGAGCCTCAAATCTTTTCTCTGACGCTTCAAACCGAGTTTCCATCTCCCTTTGGAGAGCTTTGAACCCTGTGTTCATCTCTTTCTGAAGAGCCTCAAATCTTTTCTCTGACGCATCAAACCTTGCGTTCATCTCTCCTTGGAGAGCATCAAACCTTGCGTTCATTCCTTCCTGGAGAATCTCAAATCTTTTCTCTGACGCCTCGAACCTCGCGTTCATCTCCCTCTGGAGAGCTTCAAACCTTTTATCTAATGCCTCGAACCGAGTCTCTATCTCTCTCTGGAGGGCTTCAAACCTTTTATCTGACGCCTGCCTGAGAACGCCTATCTCACGAAGCATCGCTCTGAACTTCTCATCCGATGACTCAAGTTGAGATTCTATCCTTCTAAACGCAGATTCGCCCCTTTGCTCCTTCGTTATCCAATCCATAAAGACTTCGGCCAGTTTTCTAACATCGGGCGATATCTCTTCATTTTGCATCAATTCTTTAAGCTCTTCTTCTACTTTTCCATCAATCGCTTCTGTCATTTTCAACACCTTAATCTTCCATGCTTCTTTTCGTCCCTCAAAAATTCGCCATCCCTGTTCATCAACATCAAATCCCGTCGCCCGCTTTATTTTACGAGATTAAACCCGATTTTAATAATCCGCGCGGCTCGCTCCGCTGTTTCAGCGATGAGTTCAGCAGCGCGTTCAATAGCTTCCTGAAGTGAAATCGGCCCAGGGGCGATGCTCATCATCGCGTCAATGCCTTCTTGGTAAGATGTTTCAGCCCCCGGCGCTATTCCACCCGCGATTGCGAGAACGGGTATACCCGTCTGTTTGGCAATCTTCGACACCCCAGTTGGAGTTTTGCCATAAGCGGTCTGCTCGTCTAATTGACCCTCGCCGGTTATCACCAAATCCGCACCCTGCATCCGTTTTCTGAGATTTGAAGCCTCAATGACGATATCAATCCCCAATTTGAGTTCGGCGTTGAGAAACGCCATCAGCCCCGCGCCTAAGCCGCCGGCGGCGCCGGCTCCAGAGGTCTCTTTGACATCCTTGCTCAGATCCCGTTTAACGATATCGGCAAAATGCCCCAAGTATTTATCGAGCAATTCAACCTGTTCAGGCGTGGCGCCTTTCTGTGGACTATAGACATAGGCGGCGCCGCGCGGTCCAGTCAACGGATTATCCACGTCGCACGCCACAACCGTCTCAGTCTCCGCGATTCTTTTGTCCATCGTGGACATATCAATTTTCGCGAGCTTAGAGAGTCCTATGCCGCCAAACGGTATATCTTTGCCATCAGCATCCAACAACTTGGCTCCAAGGGCTTGGGCGACGCCCGCGCCTCCGTCAGTGGTCGCGCTTCCGCCGATGCCGATGATGAATTTTCGACAACTGCGCTCAAGCGCCGCTTTGATTAACTCGCCTGTGCCGTAAGTCGTCGTCAACATCGGATTGCGTTTGCCAAGCGGCACGAGCGGCAAGCCCGACGCCGCCGCCATCTCAATGACCGCTGTCACTCCATCGCCCAATATCCCGTAGGTTGCGTCAATTTTACCGCCCAAGGGGTCGGTGACGGTTTCCGTCAACAATTGCCCCCCCGTGGCATCAACCAATGATTGAACTGTACCCTCGCCACCATCAGCCATCGGCACTTTTTCCATCTGAGCATCGGGAAATATACGCTTAAATCCTTGTTCAATAGCCTCTGATACTTGCAAAGCTGTTAAACTGCCTTTGAAAGAATCTGGCGCTATAACTATTTTCATTTTATTTCTCCAAATTAATCGGATATCCTCAGGTTACTACCGTCGATGAAAGTAAGCTTCGCTTTATAGATTTCAAGGTTTTTCCTGCGTAGGTGTGATATATTATCCACACTGAGGATAATATCTTGGAATCTATCAAATACACCACGCATCTGTTTACTCCAAAAGCAATTGCAAATGTTTTAAATCATTTGCAGCGCGTTCATATACGTCGGTCCAAAATGACCATTCTACGTAGTCTCAGTACATCTCAATTGGCTATCGACGGAGCCAGTTAGATGTCCAACATCTATATTCGCGCCGACGGCGTCGTGGTCAAGGTAAATAGCATAACAAGAATGTTTTTCCTCCCCCTTGACGGGCTCAGGGACGGACACCCTGATAAGTCCCCCTTTCGTAAAGGGGGATTTTGAGAGAGAGACAGCTTAAAAATACCCCCTAGCCCCACTTTGGCAAAGGGGGGAAAAATCATCTGTCCGCCCTTGAATCCCTACAAGGAGGGGAATTATAACTTAATGCCAATGGTTGATTTTTATTATTTACCCAAACGGGCAAGCTGCCCGTTCTACTATGTGAAAGAAACGGAATGGTTATTTCTTCGTATTCGTCCGCTTCAAAATAGTTAATGTGTGTAGATGTAACCTTAATTACTTTGCCCATTCGTTTTGCAACAGTATTGAACGGCGGAGTTGAGATGCGTATTCCGCATCAATATTTGCGTCCAAGATATTATTGGGTGGTGGCATCTTTAAATTCCTGCTTGTAAACCTTCTCTAAAGCGTCTATTGCTAAATCTATCGCTTCCCAAATTGCTTCCTTTGATATTTTTCCATGCCAATTTTTTACTATTTTATCGACGGTGATTCCATAGATAAAATCCTTTAACACAGGCGCCACCAGCCTTCTTGTGCCGTCAAAACAGACTTGTCCGCCGCATATCTTGGGATGGCGTGTGATGTGCTTTGTGATAAATTCAGTTCCTTCCGCCGGAAACTTCAGTTTTTCTTTCTTCATCCTGCGCGCTATCAATCGACGCGTCGCCCTTTCACCGATTTTGGCTTCCAGTTCATCAATCTCTTTGTTGAACTTCTCAACGAAGGCGTCCAAATCAAACGGTTCTGGGTGAGTGTAAATCTCTTCCATAGCTTCGATAGCTTGCTGGAAGGCATTTGCAATCTCCTCCTTGCTGACCTTTCCGTGCAATATGTCGGTGATTTGGTCGATGCTTTTTCCATAAGCAAACAGTTGTAGGGTTTCTCTGACAGGAACATGCGCGCCGTCGAAGAAGAGTTTTCCATTGTGGATATTCATGAATTCTTCACTCCCCTTATGTTGCTCTTCCGATTCAAAATCGATCTTTTCATACAGCTTCTTAGGACTGTAAATCTTCGGTCTTTTGATTATAGCATGGTTCAGGCGACTATGTCAAAATATCTATTCCATATTCAAGCGCCTGCATAATGAAAGGATTTTCTCGTTCAACCATTCCTTCAAATTCCTGTGGGGTGTAAACGAGCAATTCAAAGAGTTGATGAAATTCCCGGAATCGTTCTACAAACGGCAATTTAGTATTGCACACGATGATGATGTCAAGGTCACTGTATTGGTCGTAATCCCCGCGGGCATAGGAGCCAAAGACAATCACTCGCTGGAGATGTTTGCCAATCAAAGCATCAATAAGTCGCTGTTTTAAATATTCAGGCATCGACTTCTTCTGTTTCATCATTTGTCCTCTCTTCCAATCATCCATTCGATTACCAGACACCAGTCATTTGAATTTTAACGTTGTCAAGATAATATCCTCAATATATTTCTTGCTTTGTTGTAGAGCTTCCTCTTTCTTTGGCTCTTCGAGTTCAAACGTCATCAATCCCGTATAATTGAACGAATCAAGAACGGAAAAAAGCCGGCGAAAATCGATGATGCCTGTCCCAACCTGACGATGGTCGCGCCAGTCGCTTGCTCGGACATCGTGCAAATGCAGATGATAAACCTTTCCGCCCAATTGAGATGTGAGTTCAATTAAATTCTCGTTATACATCGCGCAACCTTCGTCAGTACATCTCAATTGGCTATCGACGGAGCCAGTTAGATGTCCAACATCTATATTCGCGCCGACGGCATCGTGGTCGATGTCTTTTATCAATTTGACGAAATCATCCACTTGGGGTGGGAATCCGGTTTCGATGCCAATGCTGACATTTTGCTCCGCCGCATAATCGCCCAGAAATCGGCTGACCAATACCATTTCATCCCACTGTTCGTGGAGTTGATAAGATGTTTTTGCGTTCAGATGGATGGTCACTAAAGAACCGTTAAGAAAACTTGCGGCATCAATGGCTTCGCAAATTTGCGCTATGGCTAACTGTTGGACGGCGGAATTGTAAGTCATCAGCGGGATGTCGATGAACGGCGCGTGTACAGTAACTCCGTAAAACGATGTTATTTCATCTTTCAAACTGTTTTTTTCGGCTTCAGAAAGTTTTGAAAACCAGAATCCGGCGAGATTGCCGATGCTGTGCCGAGCATCGCAAAAGGCAAGGAGTTCAATTGTCGAAAATCCCATCCGTTTTATCGTATCGATTGCGTCAAAGAGGGAATAATCCGCCAAAGACGCGGTGTTACTGCCAAGTTGCCGTTTTTCCATCGTATGAATTTTCCCCCGTCTTGCGACATAACATTAGTGTAAACTTAGGACTGTAACTCTTCGATTTTTTGCCTTTCAATGCGACTTTTTCAGTTATCGTCTTTTGGCTGTTGGTAAATACGCTAATAATGTTACGTATTGCGTATTGCGTAAAGTCATATTTCAAGCATTTCCCAAATACTCGACAACTTCCCGAATAATCCAGTCAGGGGTCGATGCGCCAGCGGTGACGCATACTTTTCCCACGCCTGAAAAATCGATTGGACAAAGTTCCTCGGCTTTGCTGACAAGATAGGTTTTCGGACACATTTGTAAGGCAAGTTCATACAGGCGCGTGGTGTTGCTGCTCGCCTTCGAGCCGACTACAACAATGGCATCGACAAAAGTTGCCAATTCTCGAATTTCACGCTGCTTATCTTTGACATCATAACAGATACTATCTTTCAGCAAAAAGTCAACATTGGGAAATCGGCGATGTAAAGCGTCAACGATTTTATGCATCTGAATAACGTTGAACGTCGTCTGAGCGACTATGCCAACCTTGTCCTGCGGTTTAAGACGTATATTCTCAATCTCCTCTATGCTGCCGACAATTTGAGCTTGTCCATCGGTGACGCCGTTGATGCCCTTCACTTCAATATGATTACTATGCCCAATGATGATGATTTTGCGTCCTTCATCTAAAAATCTGCGGGTCAACCGGTGGACTTTTTGCACAATCGGACAAGTTGTGTCGATAACCCGAAAACCCGCTCGCTTAGCGCGTTGAATTATTTTGTAGTCCAAGCCGTGGGCTGTAATGAGTAAAACACTGCCTTCTTTCGCTTCCGTGAAATTTTCCACTATCTCCATGCCCATCTTTTCTAATTTATGCACAACCTCTTCGTTGTGAACCAAGTGGCCAAGGACATAGATGGTATTTCCTTCTTTTTCACGAATAGTGGTCGCTATCTCAATAGCGCGTCTTACGCCCCAACAAAAACCCGCATGTTCAGCGACAATGACTTGCATTTTTATTTCTCCATTATCATACGATATTTTCACCCGTAGAAAAGCTTTAAAAGCAAAAAAACTTTGTCGTTTCACGCTTAATCTTTACCGCAAAAGGACGATAAGAAAAGTCATATTATCAAAAAATCTTAGTAATTTCGTCGCTATCGAACATCGGCAACGGACGGCGTTTGCTCTTGCTTTCGATTGAAACGCCTTCCTCACGCGGAAGGATTGCGCCAATATTCGTGCATGAAATCCCCTTTTGCTGAATAGCGAATATGATTTTCGAGCTGAAGGATGGGTCGGCGACAATGAGCAATGCGCCTGAGGAGATTGCGCCTAAGGGTTCAAGTCCAAAATCCTCGCATAATTTACGGGTTTCTGAAAATATCGGAATTCGCTCCTCAAAGATGATGGCGCCAACATCTGCACATATCGCAAGTTCATTGACAGCATTGGCGATGCCGCCCTCCGTTGGGTCATGCATCGCATGGACGCCGCCGACTTCTGTGGTAATCAGGGCTTCTTTCAAAACTGAGATGCCGGGGTTTTTCAAAAATTTCTTGGCTTTGTCTATAAATTCCCCCGAATATCTCTCTTTGAGTTCCGCTTCTTTCTCACGAGCAATTATGGATGTAGCTTCTATTGCTATGCCCTTTGATAACAGGATGTCATCGCCAATACGAGCGCCCGATGAAGTCACCAGCTTGTCTTTTGAAACTTCACCCAACATCTGTCCAATGACAATGGGTCTATCCAAACCGTAGGTAATTTCGGTATGACCGCCGCATAGCGTAATGTTGAATTCCCGACAAGCTTTGAGAATTTGCTCAAAAATCTGTTGGACAAGTGATTCGGTAGTCTTATGTTCTGGCAACAATACGGTCAATAATAACCATTTGGGAACCGCTCCCATCGTCGCGATGTCATTGCTATTCACACAAACTAAATACCAACCAATCTCATCAGTCGCAAAAGTTATCGGGTCAGTTTTGGCGACCAGATATTTGTCTCCAAAGTCAATGACCGTCGCATCTTCGCCGATTTGAGGGCCAATTACCACGCGTGGGTCAATTATTTCGGCTTGTGCAATTAAACTGTACAGAAAATCGACTTTTAATTTGCCAACAGGGAGAGAATCTTCCATATCATGCATCATGGTTTATCCCTCTTGAGTACCTGAAGCATTGTGTTAGCTGCTTCAAAGGCGTTATGGGGGGACCAAACTGAGTAATCCAAGTGAGGTTTGAGCAGGTCAGTTTCTTCCTGGAGAGTTCTGAGACCAAAAATTGCATGACATATAACTTATCCGCACGGCTTAACTCGCGCAGCCGTGGGAGTAATTCCGTTACTTCCACAGCAATGACCTCCTATCACCTGAGATTTTCGTCAAGGGGGAACTGCTGCGGGTTAATACTGGTTTAGGCTTGCTTGTTCTCATATAAAGTTAGCAAGTTAGAAAGATGATATTCACGTATTACGTATTATGCATTACGT